>JAPYPK010000135.1 GCA_029937655.1 Nitrospinaceae bacterium | reverse complement strand
GCTCGTTCTTTATCAATCTCGTCTAAAAACTCTACTGTTTCAGCTAAAATAATTACTCGATTATCTGTAACCTCCAAGTAGCCTCCACTAACAATCATGTTGATTGTCTCGCGTCCTTTCTCACCAAGCAACTCATAGGAGAATCGACCAGCCCGCATTGTCGTAAGAAGAGGAGCATGATCATATAAAATTCCCAAATCACCCTCAACGCCAGGAGCATTTACTTGGTCAACTCCTTCATTTAAAACAAGTCTTTCTGGAGTAACTATACTAAGTTTTAGTTTATTTTCAGCCATATCTTATTTTGCCTGAAGTTTTTTAGCTTTCTCGTGAACTTCATCAAGGCCGCCGACCATATAAAAGGCCTGTTCTGGAATATCATCCATATTCCCATCTAGGATTTCCTTGAAACCAGCTACAGTGTCTTCTACTTTTACATACTTTCCTGGAGTCCCTGTAAAAACTTCTGCCACGAAGAATGGTTGAGAAAGAAATTTCTGAATTTTGCGAGCGCGCGCAACTATTAACTTATCCTCTTCTGAAAGCTCTTCCATTCCAAGAATAGCGATAATGTCTTGCAAATCTTTGTATCTCTGAAGAACCGTTTGAACATTACGTGCTGTATTATAATGATCATCCCCTAAAATCTGTGGATCAAGGATTCGCGAGGTTGAGTCAAGTGGATCCACTGCTGGATAAATTCCTAACTCAGAAATACGACGATTGAGAACAGTGGTAGCATCCAAGTGAGAGAATGTTGTCGCAGGAGCTGGGTCAGTCAGGTCATCTGCAGGTACATACACCGCTTGAACCGAAGTGATAGAACCTTTCTTAGTAGATGTAATACGCTCCTGAAGATTACCCATTTCCGTCGCAAGAGTAGGCTGATACCCAACTGCTGACGGAATACGTCCCAAAAGGGCTGATACCTCTGAGCCTGCTTGGGAAAAACGAAAAATATTATCTACAAAGAGTAGAACGTCTTGTCCTCCAACATCCCGAAAGTATTCTGCACAGGTAAGACCGGTTAATCCAACACGCATTCGAGCTCCCGGAGGCTCCGTCATCTGTCCGTAGATGAGTGCTGTCTTGTCGATAACTTTGGATTCAATCATTTCGTGGTAAAGGTCATTACCTTCACGGGTTCTTTCACCTACGCCAGCAAATACTGAGTATCCTCCATGTTCGGCACCAATATTACGAATGAGCTCCATAATAAGAACGGTTTTACCAACACCGGCTCCACCAAAAAGACCGGTCTTTCCTCCTTTGAGATAGGGTTCAAGTAGATCAATAACCTTGATTCCCGTCTCCAGCATTTCCATCCTAGTATCCTGCTCGTCAAAAGGCGGGGCATCGCGGTGAATACTCCATCTTTCCTCGGACTCAACTGGAGGCTTCTTATCCACTGGATCACCAACCACGTTGAGTATTCGACCCAAAACTTTTTCACCTACAGGCACTGTAATTGGACCACCAGTATCGACTGCCTCCTGTCCTCTAACCAATCCATCGGTTGGGTGCATGGAAACAGTTCGAACCGAGTTATCCCCTAGGTGCTGGGCAACCTCGAGAACGATGGTCTCATTTTTATTCTCTGGACTTTTTAGGTGTATTGCATTGTAGAGTGCAGGAAGTTCTCCACCTTCAAAGTTGATATCTATTACGGGACCCATTATCTGAATGATCCTTCCTTTATTCATTCCCTTCCTACCTCCATAACATTAATTTTACAATCAGGCCTTGAGTGCTTCAGCCCCGTTTACGATTTCTATCAATTCTTTTGTGATATAAGCTTGACGTGCTTTATTGTAGGTGAGTGTCAAGCCCCCTATCATTTCTCCTGCATTACGGCTAGCGCTATCCATGGCAGTCATCCTTGCTCCGTGTTCACTGGCAGTGGATTCCAGAAAAGCGCGGTAAACCTCCACCGTCATATATCTTTCAAGCAAAGCACCTAAAATGGCTTCCTCTTCTGGCTCATAGATATAGTCAACAATATTCATACTTGCTTTCCCCGTATCTAATTTTTCCGGAACAATTGGAAGGAGCTGTTCTAAAATAACTTCCTGTTGCATAACAGATTTAAATTCATTGTAGAGAACATAAACCCGATCAATCGATTTTTCAGAGAAAAGAGTCGAAAGGGTTGAACCTATATCAGCTGCCTTGAGATAATTGAAATCACGCGTCCACCCTGAGTGGTCTTCCAGTATTTTGTTTTCTTTATTCTTGAAACAAGCATGCCCTTTTTTACCGGCTGTAATGAGTTGTATTTCTTTATCACTATTATCACTTATCACTTGTATTGCTTTTTTAGTGATGTTTCCATTAAAACCACCGCATAACCCTCTGTCGGCAGTAACTACAAGGATGAGCCAACGCTTTCCATCTCTATTATCTAGAAGGGGATGCGCATCATGATTGCACCTAGCTGAAAGATGGTGAAGAACATCCATAAGCTTAAGAGCATACGGGCGAGCAGATATGATAGCTTCCTGCGCTTTACGCAGTTTAGAGGCAGAAACAAGTTTCATCGCCTTGGTGATCTGCTGAGTGTTCTTAACACTCTTAATTCTTCTTTTAATATCTCTCAGGTTTGGCATATTTCTCTAAAAAAAACAGATCAAAAAATAATAAATACAAATACTTTAAGAAAAAATTCCCCCAAAACTAGGCCTGAAATAAACCTTTGTAATCCTCAATTAATGCTTTTATTTTTTCTTCCATTGCATCATCAAGTTTCTTTTCTTTTTCAATACTTTCAATGAGATCCTTGTGTTTCTCATTAACAAAGTTAAGGAAGCTAGCTTCAAACTTCTTAATATCTTTAACTGCAATATCATCAAGCAAGCCTCTAACACCAGAAAAAATTGAGATAACCTGTTCGGCCACTGAGAATGGCTTATATTGATCCTGCTTTAGGATTTCAACCAGACGCTCACCACGGAAAAGCTGCGCTTGTGTAGCCGCGTCGAGATCACTACCAAACTGAGCAAAAGCAGCCATTTCACGATATTGTGCAAGGTCCAGGCGCAATTTTCCGGCAACCTGTTTCATCGCCTTGACTTGCGCCGCACCACCGACACGAGATACAGATAGACCTACGTTGATCGCGGGGCGCACACCGGAAAAAAATAAATCTGATTCAAGATAGATTTGCCCATCAGTTATAGAAATAACATTTGTAGGGATATAAGCAGAGACATCCCCCGCTTGTGTTTCAATTATAGGGAGCGCTGTCAGAGACCCTGCGCCCAATTCATCGCTTACCTTTGCTGAACGCTCAAGAAGTCTAGAGTGAAGAAAGAAAACATCTCCAGGGTAAGCCTCACGCCCAGGAGGCCTTCTTAACAACAAAGACAACTCACGGTACGCTGCTGCTTGCTTCGAAAGATCATCATAAACGATCAGACCATGCTGGCCATTATCACGAAAATATTCTCCCATGGCACAACCTGCATATGGAGCTAAAAATAGCATAGGAGCAGGTTCACTAGCAGAAGCACATACGACGATAGTGTATTTCATTGCGTCGTGCTCTTCCAAGCTCTTTACCACACGCGCGACCGTCGAACGTTTCTGGCCGACTGCTACGTAAATACAAAAAACGTTCTTGCCTTTTTGATTGATGATCGTATCAATCGCGACGGCTGTTTTTCCTGTTTGGCGATCACCAATAATTAATTCTCGTTGGCCACGGCCTATAGGAATCATCCCGTCTATTGCTTTGATACCAGTCTGCAGTGGTTCGTGAACCGATTTTCTATCAATAACCCCTGGAGCAATTCGTTCAATAGGCCCAACATTTTCTGTCTTGATGGGTCCTTTACCATCGATGGGCTCACCCAGAGCATTGACCACACGACCGACCATCTCAGGACCAACAGGCACTTCCATGATGCGTCCGGTTCGTTTTACTTCATC
>JAPYPK010000134.1 GCA_029937655.1 Nitrospinaceae bacterium | reverse complement strand
CTTTGAAAGTAATTGACAAAACTTTAACCCGCATGCTAGCCTATTAAAGTATTTAAGGGGTACTGAGTTACGTCTATTTATTTGGACATTATCTTTAATTGAGAACCGTTGCGGATTTGTTTCTGCCACCTTGGTTGCCATCAAGGTCTCTTTTTAAAGATTACACTTGGTGCCCCTTTTTAATTATTACACCCCTTTTACTTCCTTGGATATTTCCTGAAAAATAGTAGCCAGAGATAACGATTATGCGCAATATATTTTTACGTGGCGTTTCAGTTGTGTCAAAGCATAGTCGTTTAATGATTGCGGTATCATTGGTTGTTTTATTACAAACCAGTGTTTGTCTTTTATTGGCAGCAGATACAAAGTCTGGTACAACAATTTCTCTTCAAGAGTTAATTGAACTATCTTTAGACTACAACTCAAAAAACAAAGCGAGTAACAGATATTTACCACCGGAGCATATTACCTTCATTGTTAAAAAATATTTTTACCAGATTGAAACTCAAGTGGAACAGCTAGATATGGCAAAAGAAGTTCGAGACCACTTTCAAAAAGCTGTTGAGAAGTCCGAGGAAATTTTTGAATCAGGGGAGGGAGACGTGTCTCAAGCAGACCTTGCAAAGCTTAAATTAGGTTTGTCGAACACATTGAATAATATTATTGATTTAGAGCATGATATTCAAATCGGGAAATTGAATTTGGGTAAGTTGATTAATAAAAAAATTCGAGATGTGAGTGATATTGCAGTGACAGACCCCATTCCTATAGACTTTCCACATACAAGTTTTGATGACTATTTGATTGCAAAAAACTTAACTCCACTAGCGAAAAAGGTCGCTGGTAAGGTTGGTATCTTCTCTAATGAAATCCATGCCGAACAACCTACAAAGTTGACTGAAGAAAACAGACTGCTACTTTATAAAGCATATTTAGGTGTAACGTCATCAAAGGATAAGGTAATCTTAGGTAAAAAAAACCGGAAAATTACCAGGGCTTTACTTGTTTCAGAGGTGGCTAACTACGATTTTGGAATAGGTGATTCGCAAGAATTGTTTGAAGCTCTCGTAATGTATACACGTGTTTTTAGTAGTTACTTGGATTCGATCTATAATCTAAATGTTTCTGCTGCAGAGCTTACAAAGTTAACTGATTCTATTTATACAAGAAATTAGTGGTTTTAGATGGTCAATTAGCACCTACTGAAACCTTTCAAGTTCAGATATGTGTTGAGTAGAGAGACCTATTGGTATTCTTTTCTTGACGTTCTGTCCATTCCTCTATAAAAATAATCGGAGTTTTTAAATAAGTATCATTCAAGAGGGTAGTGTGGATATTTAAGTTCTATTGCAGGGCATGGCATCATATTTTTTAGTAGTGATAATGTATTAGGAGAGGTTGTGGCTAAAACATCAGTTAAACCCAAATTTAAAGAAGAGCCGAAAACTAAAAAAAAGTTAAAGGCCAAGACTAAAACTAAGTCAACACGAGGTGGTGGGAAAAAGTCTCTCCTGATAGTGGAGTCTCCCACTAAAGTTAAAACTCTTAAAAAGTTCGTTGGAAGGGATTTTGTTATCATGGCATCAGTCGGGCATCTTAAAGACTTGCCTAAGAGTAAGCTTGGGGTTGATGTAGATAATAATTTTGCTCCTGAGTACATAACTATTAGAGGCAAGGGGAAAATTCTTAGTGACTTAAAAAAAGAAGCTAAAAAGGCAAATGATATATATCTTGCTCCTGACCCAGATAGAGAGGGAGAGGCAATTGCCTATCATATTGGAAATGAGGTTGCAAAACATACTGAAGGTAAAATTTATAGAGTGATGTTTAATGAAATTACTAAGAGTGCAGTAAAGGAAGCTATTAAGAATCCTACAGAAGTAAATATCAATCGATTTTATGCACAGCAGGCAAGACGTATTTTAGATAGGTTGGTGGGTTATAAGATAAGCCCTTTGCTATGGAAAAAGGTTCAACCTGGTTTGAGCGCTGGGCGGGTTCAATCTGTTGCACTTAGAATCGTTTGTGATCGTGAGAATGAGATTAAGGCCTTTAAGTCAGAAGAGTATTGGACGATCACGCTAGACGTGGAAGGGCAAGTTAAACCAAAGTTTCAAAGTAAATTATTTAAGATTGACGGTAATAAGGCGGAAATAGCTAATCAAGTGAGTGCTGACGAAGTTGTAAAGAATTTGAAAAACGCAGAATTTATTTTAGACGGTTTAGTTAAAAAAGAAAGAAAAAGAAATCCTGTTGCACCATTTATAACTAGCACCCTACAACAGGAAGCTTCTAGAAAGCTTAATTTTTCTCCAAAAAAAACCATGATGATTGCTCAGCGCCTTTACGAAGGCCTTCCAGTTGGTAGTCGAGGGACAGTCGGTTTGATTACTTATATGCGTACTGATTCGACAAAGTTTTCTGTAGAAGCAACGGAAGCAATTCGAGATTATATAGTCAATCGTTACGGTGATAAATTTTGTCCTAAAGAACCTAACGTATATAAGAGTAAAAAGTCTGCTCAGGAAGCACATGAAGCTATAAGACCAACAGATGTTTCTATAGTGCCATCTGAAATAAAAGAGTACCTTGAGAAAGATATGTTTCGGCTATATGAGCTCATTTGGGCTCGTTCAGTTTCCTGCCAAATGGTTCCAGCTATTCTCGATACAACCACATTCGATATTAAAGCAGGGCAATATCTTTTTCGGAGTAATGGCTCGATTGTTAAATTTTCTGGGTTCATGCAAGTTTATGTTGAGTCTGGTGACGATGAAGCGGCTGAAAAGGACATTAAGCCAGGCGATAAAATTTTGCCGGAGCTAAGTAAGGGAGAAAAACTTAAGTTACTTGAGATTGATCCAGAGCAACATTTTACTCAACCACCAGCCCGGTTCAGTGAGGCTATGCTAGTTAAGAAGCTGGAAGAAGAAGGTGTTGGTCGCCCTAGTACTTATGCGGCAATAATAAGTGTGATTAAGGATCGTGCTTATGTTGAGAGCGAAGAACGGCGTTTGGCTCCTACAAAATTAGGTTACCTTGTTTCAGATCTCCTGCTTGAACATTTTCCGAAATTTATGACTACTAAGTTTACTGCAGATATGGAAAGTCAGTTAGATCAGATTGAATTCGGCGAAACAGAGTGGGTGAAGACTCTCCAATCATTTTATACTCCCTTTAAGCTGGATTTAGATGAAGCAGAAAAGAAAATTGGAGATTCTGAGGTTGAGGAAACCGATGAGATTTGTGATAAATGTAGTCAGCCTATGATTGTTAAGTGGGGAAGATTTGGGAAGTTTATGGCATGTTCTGGTTATCCTGATTGTAAAAACACAAAACAAATTTCGAAAGAAGGATCAGATGGCAAAGCGGTGTCAGAATCTACCGCCGTTGAAGGTACTTGTGAGAAGTGTCAATCCTCTCTTGTATTAAAGGTTGGTCGTTTTGGGAAATTTATTGCATGCTCAAACTATCCTGATTGCAAATTTACTAAACCGATTGACCTAGGTATCAAATGCCCGAAAGATGATTGTAAAGGAAAAATTGCAGCGCGCAGATCTAAGAAAGGAAGGATGTTTTACGGATGCACTGCCTATCCTAATTGTGATTTTGTGTCATGGGATAAACCGGTACCTGAACCATGCCCGAAATGCAACAATGCTTATACCGTAGAAAAGTGGAAAAAAGATGAAGGCACCTCGATTATTTGCCCCGAATCTGGATGCGATTATAAAAAACCTGTAGTTGCGTGATATTTAAAAAAAGACAGTGAGGGATTATCTTACTATACTTGGAGCCGGGCTCGCCGGGTCTGAGGCAGCTTGGCAAGCAGCAGAACGTGGAATATCTGTTGTTTTGTATGAAATGCGCCCTGTCAAACCTACGCCTGCCCATAAAACCGATCATTGCGCTGAGTTAGTTTGCAGTAATTCGTTGGGTAACAATCAATC
>JAPYPK010000133.1 GCA_029937655.1 Nitrospinaceae bacterium | reverse complement strand
CCCGTGAGCATCAACATAAATGCAGCATGAAACGAATTAGGAAAAACAATTCCAAGATCAAATTTGTATTTTCTTAATCCTAGCGCATAACTATATTGCTTAATGTAACCATCTTCTTTATTTTTCGGAAACTGTAAAACGGTATCTATGACCGCCTTGTGATTAGATAATAATTGACCAGTAGGAAATTTTGTTATGACAGTGATCCTAGTCTTTGGAAAAATATCACGTAAAGCCTGCAGTGCAGGAAGAGCTAGCACCACATCACCAATCCAACTAGGCATCCACACTACAATATGGAAAATTTCTTTTTTATTAAATATAGCTTTGTCTTGCATAAATTTTTATGATTTGGATAAATCAAATTCATTATTTTTCCCGACGAATTTTCGCACCCAATCTATTAAGTTTTTGTTCTATATCAGAATACCCTCGGTCAATATGGTAGACACGAGATATGACAGACTTTCCTTTTGCCGCCAAGGCAGCTAACACGAGAGAAGCACTTGCCCGCAAGTCAGTCGCCATGAGGGGTGCCCCACTTAATTCTTTGACTCCACTCACAACAGCTGTTCTGCCTTGTATAGTTATATCTGCGCCCATACGCTTCAGTTCAGCCACATGCATAAACCTGTTTTCAAACACTGTTTCCAGAATAATGCTTTTCCCTTGAGCAAGTGTCATTAAAGCCATGAATTGAGCTTGCAAATCTGTGGCAAAACCTGGGTGAGGTTGTGTCTTTATATTAACTCCGTTCAATTGGCTATCACAAATTACACGAAGGCTTGCCTCACCTTCTTCTACGATCAATCCAGACTGCCTGAGTTTTAAAGTTAAGGACTCTACTTGTTTTGGTATACAGTTGGTTATCTTGACATCACCCCTCGTGATCGCAGAAGCAATCATGTAGGTACCCGTTTCTATTCTATCCGGGAAAATATTGCAATTAATTGGTTTTAGTGACTGAACCCCTTGAATTGTAACAAGGTCTGTCCCTTGACCTTTTATTTTTGCCCCACTTTTATTCAATACATCTGCTAGAAACACTACTTCAGGTTCTTTAGCAACATTTTCAAGAATTGTTTCTCCATCAGCCAAGGTCGCGGCCATTATCAAGTTAGCAGTTCCTGTTACTGTAACTGTATCGAAATAATATCTTACCCCATGAAGACGCTTAGCTTCCGCATAAATATATCCCTGCTCTAAACGTATCTTTGCTCCCATACCTTCCAAACCTCTTATGTGAAGGTCTAGTGGTCGTGCTCCTATAGCACACCCTCCTGGAAGCGATACTTTAGCTCGACCCAATCTCGCTAGAAGCGGACCCAACACAAGACAAGATGCTCGCATTGTAGAAACAAGCTCATAGGGTGCCTCAAAATTATTTATACCGGTTGCATCAAAAAAGATACGACCCGAATTAAATTCTTCAGTGCAGCCACCCAAGTCATTTAATAGGTGAAGCATGGTGGTTACATCCCGAACTTGAGGAACACCATCAAGCCTGTTTTCCCCTGTGGTTAAAATCATTGCCGCCATAATCGGCAGAGCTGCATTCTTGGCTCCACTAATCTCTACCTCGCCTTCAAGACGTCCTCCTCCTTCTATAACTATTTTATCCATATATTTTTTTTCTCGCGGATACGACACGGTCATAACCACTATAGTCCCTAATAACTTTAATTTCTTCGTACTGACCTTCCTGAACAAATAACCTAGTTACCGCCTTTGCTTGTGTTTCTCCAATTTCAAGAACAACCGTACCACCTTTTTTTAGATAACCCAGTGCCTCTGGAATTATTCGCTTATAAAAACTTAACCCATCATTACCCCCATCGAGGGCACTCCTGGGTTCAAAATTAATCACATCTGCCATAAGTTTATTTAAACTTGAAGTTTGTATATAAGGTGGATTGGACACGATACAGTCATAAAGAACTATCGGTAGATCTAAAAAAATATCGCTCTTAACAAAATCAATCTTGTCAGCGACTACGTGGTTTTCAGCATTTAACCTAGCCACAGCTAACGCCCCTAAAAAATAGTCGGTCGCTGTCACTCGACAACCAGGAATTTCCTGCGCTGCGACCACGGCGATAGCTCCTGATCCAGTTCCGATCTCCAGCAAACGTAGCGGCAACTTATCTGGGTTTTTACTGTTTAGTAAAAGCAGAGTTTCAATAAGGGTTTCTGTTTCTGGTCGCGGGATTAGAACGTCCGGTGTGATTTTAAAATCTAAAGACCAAAACTCTTTTCGCTCTATAATATAGGCTACAGGTTCCCGGAGAACCCGCCGATCTACAAAATCACATATAATAGCTTTTTCAGGTTCAGTGAGAATCCGATCTGGCCTACGATAAATTTCTTCACGGCATAATTTTAAGGCTCCGGCAAAAAGCACTTCGGCCTCCATGCGTGGAGAATCAATTCCTGCCTGGTTTAAGCGACCTATTGACCAGTTAAGAAATTCTTTCATTGATTATCTACTTCAGTCTATATCACTTATAATTAACTCGGAGGGAAGGTTAATTACCCTTCTTTAGAGCTTCCGCTTGGTAATAAACCGTAAGCGCATCAATAATTTCATTAAGTTCACCCTGGAGAACTAGCGTCAGTTTATGTAAGGTCAAACCAATGCGGTGGTCTGTGATTCGCTCTTGAGAAAAATTATAAGTTCGGATACGTTCACTCCGGTCTCCTGACCCGACCTGCTGTTTTCTCTCACGAGCGAGTTCATCTTGTTGTTTACTTTGTTCAAGATCATATAGCCGTGCACGAAGAACTTTCATGGCTTTATCTTTATTTTTGTGTTGCGACTTCTCATCTTGGCAAGTAACCGTCAAATCACTCGGCACATGGGTAATACGAACTGCCGAGTCCGTTGTATTGACGCTTTGACCACCTGGCCCTGAGGATCGAAACACATCTATCTTCAAATCAGACGGATTGATTTTGATATCGACATCGTCAACCTGTGGCATAATAGCTACGGTTACCGCCGAGGTATGCACTCTCCCTTGGGTCTCTGTTTCTGGAACTCGCTGAACTCGGTGAGTTCCTCCCTCATATTTTAATTTACTATATACTCCCTTGCCTTGAATATTGAAGATAACTTCCTTAAACCCACCTTTACCCGTTTCACTCTGGCTCAGAATTTCAGATTTCCATTTCTTTGCTTCGGCATAGCGGGTATACATTCGAAATAAGTCCAGAGCGAACAATGAAGCTTCCTCACCCCCCGTACCAGCGCGAATCTCCATAATAACACTTCGTTCGTCTCTGGAATCTTTTGGCAAAAGCATTATTTTTATCTTTTGCTCCAACCCTGTCATCTTTGTCTGTAGACCTGTGATTTCCTCACGTACCATAACTAAAATTTCCTCGTCCGCCTCCTCCTCCAAAATTTCCTGATTTTCTTTCAGTTCATCTTGATTTTTTTTGTACGCACGATACTCGGCTATAACTGGAGCTAATTCGGATTGTTCGCGAGCATATTGTTGAAATTCGTGCTGCCTAGCAATGATCTTGGGGTCACTCATTTGGCCATTCAAATAGTCATATCTTTTTTCTACTTCTTCTAGCTTTTCAAACATAATTAAGTATTTGTAATAGAATGGAGGGGACTTTTTTCTTGCCAGTGATGGCGAATGACTATAAAAAACTGTGTGGACAGCGAATAAAAGGAAGCTACTCGGGGGCAGTTGATTTTTCGGGTTGTTGAGTCTTAGTTTTGCCATACTTGCGATTGAATTTTTCAATTCGTCCCGCGGTATCAACAAGCTTTTGCTTGCCTGTATAAAATGGATGACAGTTAGAGCAAATATCAATATGCATATCTTTTACTGTGGAATAAGCCTGAGTCTCATTCCCACACGCACATCGGACTTTCGTTTCAAAGTAATCTGGGTGTATGTCTGTCTTCATAAGATTAGATTTTTCCTACACTTTAAGAATTCAT
>JAPYPK010000132.1 GCA_029937655.1 Nitrospinaceae bacterium | reverse complement strand
TTGGAATGTATTCTTGGGTTAGTTCATACAAATGAGAATGAAGTAGAGGTGCCGGATTGCTTAATAGCTATTATCCCTAATCAAGAGTATTCGAAAATTAATATCAATAAGCAATTTATCGCCGGTGATTTTTTAAAATTAATCTGGCATGGGATACCGAATATTTTAAGTAGCGATCATCTTGAGTGGGAAGGAATACAAGAGGCTTCCAAAAGCTGTGAGAAACCCTTTACTGAAAGTCACTTAAACTTGGGAAGAGAGTTAGATTTATTATCTGATCTTCTCGATAACGATACTTATTCTCTCCAAAAAGCTATCCATCAAAGAAGAAGTGCTGTTTCAATGGACAGGAAAACAAGAATCGACCGGAAGATATTTTATCAGTTTTTAATTAAAACTAATCCGCAGTTAAATCCAGCGCCATTTCAATCTTTTTCTTGGGAGTCACAAGTACACTTAGGATTATTTGTTCATCGTGTGAATGACCTTCCGGCCGGTTTATATTTTTTAGTAAGAAATAAAAAATATTTAAGTGAACTGAAGGAAAATTTCAAGAAAGAGTTTTTGTGGGAAAAGCCGGATTTTTGTCCAGCAGATTTAGATTTATTTTTACTTAAACAAGGCGACTATCTAGGTGTATCAAAGTCTGTCTCTTGTGGGCAGGATATAGCAGGAGATGGGTGCTTTAGTCTTGGAATGATAAGTGCCTTTGAAAAACCTTTAACCCAATACGGTTCTTGGTTTTATCCTAGGTTATTTTGGGAGTGTGGCGCTATTGGGCAAGTATTATATTTGCAGGCAGAGGTCAGCGGTATTCGAAGTACTGGTATTGGATGTTTTTTTGATGATCCAGTGCATGATATTTTTGGGATCGAAGGTATGAGCTATCAATCCTTATATCACTTTACTGTAGGTGGACCGGTTGAAGATAAAAGGTTGACTACACTCCCACCATATTAGAGTAAAAAAAACTGCTTTGAATGCAAACTAAAGTAAAAGCATCCAATTAAAAACAGTTTGTTTGTTTCTGTTAATTAAGTACGAAAACTTATCTACGATTCTTTTTTAATAAATGTCCCTTTGATCATTCGGTACGCAGGACGCTTGCCGGGTTCATGAATTACTGCTATGCCAACTCTTTGAAGGCATTGAGGGCAATTAAGACGAGGGGTTTCTGATTTTAATTTTTTATTTTTAAATTGTTTGAAGTACTCAGGTTCTAAAATTTGTTTAACATAAATGCGAATAAGAGAACCAGAGCCTTCTTTTCGATACCGTAAAATAAACTCAGTACATTGGTTGCAAAATATGCTGAAAGTTCGGCTTGGCATATAAAAGATTAAGGTAGAAAGAGAAGTGTTTTAGGTATAGGCGGAGTTATTTAAATCGAGATACAAACTAAAAAATGGGAGTGTTAGTATTGGTTGTCTAATTGAAGAATTTTAAAATGATTGAGGTAAGTGCTCTATTTTTTATTTCTTAGTACTAGGGTTCAACGCAAGATTGAATGCCCTTTTCTAACCTTTCTTTATTGAGATTTCGACCAATAAAAACCATTTTATTTTCTCTAGGCCTATTACCCCATGAATCTTCGAAACGTCCTTCGAATAACATATAGACGCTCTGAAAAATATAACGTTTGTCTGAACTTTTTGGATTGAGGATGCCTTTAGCTCGAAATACGTCCATTCCTTCCATTATTAACAACATTCTTAACCAGTTGTTGAATTTATCAAGGTCCATGGTACCAGAACAAGCAATTGAGGCAGAGGTTATATCGCTTTCATGTTCATGGTGGTTATCGTGAAGTTTATGGTCAAGGAACTCATTGTCGGATAGATTAGCGTTACTAAGATCAAAACCACCAATGTTTAGTAGATGATTTATCTCTATTTTGGCATTTTTAGTGTTAAATAGTTTCGCGGTAGGATTAATCCCACGAACATGGTCCTCTAAATTTTTTAATTTGTCGTGTGATACTAAGTCAGACTTATTAAGAAGTAGGACATGTGAGAATGCTATTTGTTCCCATGCAACCTCAGCATCTTTAAGGTGGTTCCAGGCATTTTTAGAATCTATTAGTGTAATGATGCCATCTAAAAAAAGTGATTGATTGATTTCATGTTCTAAGAGAAATGCTTGGGCTACTGGACCAGGAGAAGCGAGTCCTGTTCCTTCGATGACTACGTAATCAAATTTATCTTTACGATTCATCAATCGATTCAAAGTTTCAATTAGATCGCTTCGCACCGAACAACAGATACAACCATTTTTCATTTCAAATATTTCATCACTCTTTCCGATAAGAAGATCGGAGTCGATATCGATATCTCCAAACTCATTTTCAATGACAGCAATTCGTTTCCCATGTTTATTTTTAAGTATATGGTTAAGAAGTGTAGTTTTTCCGGAACCTAAGAAGCCAGTCAATAGGGTAACGGGAATAAGTTTTTCTTTTGGTGAGTTCATGAAGTTTTATTCATGGGGAAAGGTTGTTTCGCTTGGTTGAAAATTTGTAGAGTTATATGATCCTATAAAGTAGAGTGCAATTCAACGTATGAGTTTAATGGCTGGGTTCATTAAGGGAAATTTTTGTTAGGGTTATTTTTTCTGAATGTATTTAAGGCAGGAGTTTGTTTTTTTTTGGAGGAAATGTGTGCCTGATAAAAGATACTTGCTGCAGTTTAAAGCAGCCACCGGATTCAAAGTAGTATTGGAATTTGGTGGAGAGGAAGAATTGAATCAAAATATTGAGAGAGTCAAAGAGGCTGATCTGACATGGGAGAGGCTTCAAGGCTTTAATTTAAATTTTGATCAAGCTGACTTATTTATGGACATGAGAAGTCCGGAGTGTATAGAACAGTTTGATTTAGAAGATTGGTTGTAGAGGGCCAGTCTTAAATTGTGTAGCAGTCTACATTTTATAGATCATTAAAATAAAGCCGAGAACCACACTAAACGCAACCATCCAAGCCATAAATTTCAACATTATTTATTTTTTTTATGTGGTGATTTTTTAGTTGAATAAAACAACCGAGTAGAAATAAAAATATATCTTAGGTTTTTAAACTAAAGGATTGATAAAAATTAATTCAGGCTAAATATAGTCAAACCACAAGATTTTGTTCTTTCGAGGATTTTCTCGACGGCGCACCCAGGAAGAACTTTTTTAGATAACTCGATTCCATTGCGTAACCGGAGTACCTCAGCTAAACTTAAAGGCCGTTTTGTTAACGGCCATTTTTGAGTTAGGGCCATGCTATTTATTTAATAACAATCTATTTATTGTGGAAATTTTATAAACTGTACATTTGTTAGATTCAAAACTTTAAAAAAGGTATTAAAAAAATATATTTCTAGGCACTGAAAAGAGTTAGTTTGTTTTTTTATAACCTTTGGCATCAGAAAAATCGGTATCGGTTGTGTCTGCCCTGCTGAAATCAGCGTCAGTGAGAATAGTGTTTGAGAAGTTTGCATCTGCTAGCTTTGTCCCGACTAGGTTGGCTTGAGATAGATTTGCTTTAGAGAAATCGGCATGCTCTAGGTCTGCCCTGTGAAAATTGCAAGTTTTGAGGTTAGCCTGATGGAATATTGTTTTTGTAAGTTTTGTTCCGGATAAGTCACTTCCCTCAAGATTGGCATTTTTAATATTAGCATTTCTAATATCAGCACCTGTTAGAAATGAGTTTTTGATTTCCGCGTTTTCCAAAACTGATTCTGTTAAATCCGCACGGCTTAAATCAGCCCCTGTCAATTTGGCTCCGGTAAAATCTGCCCCCTTCATATTCCCTCCGCTCAGGTCTGCTCCTGAAAGATCAACGCCTACAAGTTTTCCTTTGCTGATGTTTGCCTTAGTTAGTTGTGCTTCTTTTAATGATGCATTATTCAGTTTTATTCGCCCAAGGTCTGCTCCGTCTAATTCAACCTTCTCGAGTTTTGCGCTCGTAAGGTCGGCTATATTGAG
>JAPYPK010000015.1 GCA_029937655.1 Nitrospinaceae bacterium | reverse complement strand
GAAAAAATATTTCCTGGCTGTCTAGGTTGTTGCCAGTCCGAGTACATTGGATCAGAAAAATAAAGAATAGATATTATGAAAGTTTTATTATTGAGACCAGCAGCAGAAAAAAAATCGATGGCACGTGTCTTACCTCTTGGCTTATTGGCGATAGGTTCTGTCTTAAAAAGAGCTGGACACCAAGTTAAAATTCTTGATCTTAGAATTTCTAACTCCCCAGATGAAGAATTAGATTCTGTCATGAGTTCATTTGACCCGCAAGTTGTTGGCATTGGGGTTATGACTATTGAGTGTAAATATGGTTTTGTCGATGCGGCTAAAGTAAAAGAAATAAATCCAGAAGTGACAGTTGTTTTTGGTGGGCCTCACTGCTCACATGAACCACGATTTATTCTAAATGATCCTAATGTGGATTTGATGGTAAGCGGAGAAGGTGATCTAACAATTGTAGAGTTGATCAATGCTTTGGAACAAGGTAAGGATATTGAAAATGTTCCGGGTATCGCATACAAAAAAAATGGATCTTATATTCGTACAGCGGACCGACCGGTCATTCGTGATCTAGATAAATTTGATCAAGAGTATAATTTAATTAATCTAGAACGATATTTCAATTTTCAATCCTCAATGGATTTCTTCCCTGTTTTTAGAAATAAAAGATTTCTTCCCTTGGTGACTTCACGAGGGTGCCCGTTTAAATGCACCTACTGCCATGATATTTTTGATAAGTCCATTCAGTACCGTTCGCCAAAGGCAGTAGTTGATGAAATAGAATACCTGATCAAGAAATATGGTGTTAGAGAGTTTCATATTGTAGACGATGTTTTCAACGTCAATATGAAAAGAGCAAAAATCGTTTTAGATGCCATCATCGAAAGAAATTTAAATATCCATATATCGTTCCCCAACGGGTTACGTGCAGATTTTTTTGACGACGAATTGATTGATAAAATGCAAAGGGCCGGCGTGTATAGGATGGCGCTGGGAATAGAGTCCGGCTCTCAAAGAATTCAAGACATGATAAAAAAGGATTTAGATATAAATATAATATATGACGTCGTTGAAAAGCTTACACGTGCTCGAATGAGTGTTCATGGTTTTTTCATGTTAGGGTTTCCATCTGAAACGCGCGACGAAATGAAAGAAACAATAGACTTTGCATGCGATCTAGGTTTAACAACGGCTAATTTTTCACTGGTAATCCCGAATCCAGGAACAGATTTAAGACAGACTTTTATCGAATCTAGAGAAAGTAACTTCGAGGATTTCTCTGAGTATACTTTCGATGCTGCATCATGTAATGCAAGCGAGGTTGAGGGAGATGACCTGGTTAAACTAAAACGAGAAGCAAATCGAAAATTTTATTTAAGCATGCAACGTTTTAGACATGTACTCCGGGCAGTTGAACCAAAGTGGATCGTGCGATCTATGATAAATACTCCACTAGCATTGTTGTGGCGAAATGCAATTGCTCCAACCAACGCCCCGACACAAAATTAGGTCTTCTCTGAAAAAAGTACCTTCACCTTTTGAACGCAATATGTTGATCGAAGAGAATCAAAGCCTTTAGTCAATAATTAGATTTCCCGTTAAGAATTCGGTGCCAAGCATTTTTTTAAATTAAGTACTTATGATTGATTCATTACAGGTCTCAGTAGTTATTCCAGTTTTTAACGAGGAGCTGGTATTACATGAGTTTTATCCCCGTCTAAAGAAAGAGGCGGAAAGTTGGGGTAAATCGTATGAGTTGCTGTTCGTGGACGATGGCAGTACGGATAATTCATTCGAATTAATATGCAAATGGAAAAAAATAGATTCTAATATACGTGTTGTAAAGTTTACTAGGAACTTTGGTCAGCAAGCTGCTGTCCTGGCTGGTTTTAGAGAAAGCCGAGGCAATATTGTTGTGCAAATTGATTCAGACTTGCAAAACCCACCAGAAGAAATAAAGAGGTTGTTAGATGCTTTCACTGATGAAATCGACCTTGTTGTAACAACTCCACGTAAACGTCGAGATAGTTCATTAAGAATTTTAGGGTCAAAGGCTCTCCATTCTTTAGCACAGGCATTGTTTGGAAACCGTTTTAAATTAAATTTGAGTTCTTTTCGCGCAATGCGTCGAAGCGTTCTTGAAAAGATTGATCAATGTCAAGATCGATCCCGCTATATGGCGGTATTGATGAGTTGGATGGCAGTTCCCACTGTATATGTGGAAGTTGATCATCATTTAAGAAAAACGGGTCAAACAAAATACGGAGTCCTGCCACTCCTTCGCTTAACCTGGGATTTGATTACGGGTTATTCTAACTTCCCATTACGATTGGTTACTTATCTTGGGTTATTAGGTGCCGGTCTGGGATTCGCGATAATGATGTTTCTTTTGTATCAGCGCTTGGTAGCTGGAATCTTAATTGAAGGGTTTGTTGTATTGTCAGCGGTATTTTCTTTTTTCGCAGGGGTTCAATTATTGTCTATTGGCTTTCTTGGTGAATATCTTGGCCGGGTTCATTTGCAAATACAAAATCGACCTGACTACATCGTGCACAAGGTAATCGATTGATGGAAGTAAAAAAAATAACATCTCTAATTATAGAACCGACAAATACATGCAACTTACGTTGTACTTTTTGCTTTGTAACAGAAGGTATGACTCGTGAAGGTGGATTCATGGAATTCGATTTATTTAAAAAAATAATCGACGATAGTCCAGACCTAGAACACTTGTGCATGCATAATTGGGGAGAGCCCCTTTTGCACAAGGATATTTTTAGGATGATTGAATACGCCAAAAATAAAGGGGTCAATTACGTAGTTATGAATACTAACGGGACCCTCCTTACGAATAAAATGATTGATCGCATTGTTGATAGCAAACTAGATATCATTCGTTTTTCGATTGACGGTTCGGCAGAGACCTTTAAGCGAGTCCGAGGAGTGGAACTACAAAACATCGAACAAAATATTAATAAGCTAAAGAAAGTAAAAGAGAAAAGACGTCCCAAATTAAAAATGGGTGTGGTTTTTACTGTTGAAGAAGATACGGAAGGGGATGCGGAGGACTATATTACCCACTGGGAAAAAATTGTAGATCATGTTCGTTTACAGCCAAAACTAATCACTAGTCCTCGCACCGAAGTTTGTCCAGAACCCTTTGGGAAAGACTACGGGAAGTTGGTTGTTCTATGGGATGGTAGAGTAATTCCCTGTTGCGTTGACTACAATGCAAACCTCATGATTGGGAGTGTCCAAAATGAAACAGTCCCAAATTTATGGGAAAATGAAAAGATGGATCTTCTGCGTGAACAGCATCTAAAAGGCGAATTCCCTGATACTTGTGCTAATTGTAACGAGTGTGCAAGCAATAAGGCAGAGAAACGTTTTTTTATTAATGCTTTGACCGAATGATTAATAAAATGAGAATTTCCGAATCGACGCTGACCAGAGAAAAGGTTTTAGAAGAAAATAAACGTGTTCACAAACTTGAAGACCAGTTCTATCTTGATAGACACCCTGAACAAACCAATTTCTATCAAGCTCGTATATTAAGGAAAACAATCGATCGGGTTTGTTTTGAGATGAGTCCTTCGGAAAAGAGTATTTTAGAGTTGGGGTGTGGAACAGGTTATTTGTATCTAGAGTTTTTAAAGCGGGGATATGAAATAACAGGAGTCGACTTATCAGCCGAAATGATAAGCGTGTTGGAAGGCCGTATCCCAAAGAATTACAGAAGACGTTCGCGACTAGTTGTCAATGATGTAGAAACATTCGCTAATGTGGATAATAAGAAATACTCTGCGATTATCGTTTCAGCTTTATTGCACCATCTGTACGATTTTGAATCGGTGATAAAAATGTATTGCGATCGATTAATTCCTGGAGGAGTGTTTCTTATATTCTTTGAACCTCTTAAACAGGATATCAATGCACCCATTCGCCATAGCATGCATAAGACGTTAGCTGGTGTTGATGAGGCTTTTTACCGGCGAAAAATGATGCGGCAAAGAATATCGATTTTAGAGAAGGAGTATTACCACGCAGATTATCAAAGGCAATTTGGTGGAATAGACCCGCATAGACTAACGGACTTGTTCACCAAAGAAGGGTTAAAAATTCTAAAAGTTGAGAAATATTGCGCCAGACGGTTTGGCTTCAGCTCTTTCCTTGCAACTAGTGTCTTAAAAACTCAGAACACATTCAATCTCCTAGCCAAGAAATAATATTTTAGCTAACTACTTATCAAAAAAAGACTGATAAATAGTGCCCTCAACCTCACTCTACCATTTTTATTTTCTGATTAATTTGAGGCAATAGATACTTGATAGGCGAGTATCAGGCGATTAATCATATTTAGGTGGTATGAAAGAAGTAGCATTAATTTTATCTATACCAGTTCTAGGTTTTTAAGATGCTGAAGATGAGGAGAGTTCCTAAGTGCATCTTCGCCTCTTGGACTGATTTTATTTCCAGCTACGTTGAGTTGTTCTAAAGAATTTAAATTATTTTCTCCGGCTAAATGAAAAGCACCTTCATCGCCTATTGCGTTCAAAGTAAGTACAAGTGTTCGTAATAACGGGAAAGCAGTTGAAACCGCAATAGACTTTGCTCCTTCAGAATGAATCCAATTTTCATTCTCCAAGAAAAGATGTTCAAGAGAAGTGAAATATTTTGATGTAGCCATGTCAGATATCCCTGCATCTTTAATATTGTTGTTATTTAAACGTAAAAATTTTAATGATTCCATATTAGGACTTTGAGCAAGGGCCTTAGCCCCATCGGTTTCTAATCCATTTTGACCTAAGTCCAGATATTCGATAGATTTTAAATTAGGTGATTCAGATAACGCTTTTGTTCCTTCGGCGCGAATATCATTATTGTTGATGTCTAGGGTTTTGAGTTGGGTAAGAATACGTGATTCTGATATTGAAATTGCACTATCAGTTGTTAAATCGTTATTAGCAAGAAACAACGATTCAAGATTACAAAACATATTTGATTGAGATAGAGAATAAATACCGTCATCCCCAATGTGATTATTGTTCAGCACCAATTTCTTTATATTTGGGAATGAATTAGATGTTGCTAACGTTTCTAATCCTATATCAGAAATTGAATTATCCGAAAGATCAAGTGATTCTAGCTCGTCTATACGGAAGGACGACAAACTCTTCATTCCTTCGTTTCCAAGGCAAGTATCGCGAAGTTGCAAAAACTTTAATTGTCGTCCAAAATTAGAATTTGCTAAAGAGTTGATTCCTAAGGGTTCAATCCTATTGTAGGAAATATTTAGGCTGCAAATACTATTAAGTGATTTTGAAAGAGATAGAACTTTTGCTCCTAATGCCCCAATCTCATTGCTTGATAAATCTAGAGACGTAAGCTTTGGGAGGCAGTTTGTTTTGGATAATAAAAATACTCCTTCATCGTCTAAGTTATTATTGGCTAATGATAACGATGTTATGTGATGTAGCCACTTAGATGAACAAAGATGTTTAATTGCCTTAGAATTCATCCCTGTTTCACTAAGATCAATTAATTTTAGATACTTTAGAGATTCGAATGAAAATAAACTTTGAAATTCAGTTTCTGTGAATCGGTTTCCCTGTAAGTTGAGGCTTTTATTATGACGGTCGAGCCTTTGGAGGACGAGTTCTCCAAGCTCAGTATTGCTTGCGTTTTTTTCAAACGAACGTAAAAACTCAAGACTGTCATCAATGTCCTTTGCTTCTTTCATCGAATAAATAACTCAGGCAAGGAGTTTTGCTAAATTTTTTTCATTCTTAAGATTTTACAGATCATTATCTTGAAAGCAAGCAAAGCGATGTAATTCACACCATAGTGCGGAAATTTGACCAGAATGGATTGTGTAGATGGGGGGTCAGTTGAGGTTTACAGAAACCGCTTTTGATACACCACGTTCTTCCATGGTTATTCCGTAAAGTACGTCAGCGAACGACATAGTTTTCTGGTTGTGAGTGATAATAATAAATTGAGTTTTTTCGGACATTTGCTTGAGCATCTCCTGAAACCGAACGACATTAGCTTCGTCAAGAGGGGCATCAACTTCGTCCAAAAGGCAAAATGGACTCGGCCGTACCTTAAAAACAGAAAACATAAGAGCGATCGCGGTCATTGCCTTTTCCCCTCCAGAAAGAAGGGTTAGGTTTTGCATACGCTTTCCAAGAGGGTTTGCGCTGATTTCAACTCCCGACTCTAGTGGATTAGATTCATCTGTGAGGGAAAGCTCTGCCTTTCCTCCATGGAATAAGTGGGCAAAAATTTCCTTAAAATTTTCGTTGACCCTCTCAAAGGTATCAAGGAACCTCTGTTTAGTAGTGCGATTGATTCGTTGAATAGTTTGATGAAGAAGGTGAATAGAATCAGACAAGTCCTCCTGTTGTGTTTTTAAAAACTGGTAGCGTTCGTTTGTTGTGTGGAAGTCCGATAGTGCAGCCAAATTCACTTCACCCATGCGCTTTATTTTTTCTTTCAATTCGCGAGTTGACTGCTCAACTTCCTGAACGTCAAATTCTTCAGCGGGTCGATTTAGTAACTCAGTAAGCGTTACGTTAAAATCTTCGAATGTGCGCTCTTCAATATGAGCGAGTTGAATTTTAACTTCAGATTGCTTGAGTTCAATTTTTGCAATTGCTTCAGTAAGCTCTTGAATTTGCCTTGAAAGATCTTTCGACTCTTTCTCCATTTCTTTAACAGATTCTTCTTTTTCTCTAAGAGTCTCTTCATCGGTTATGGCTTCTTCTTCTAGTTGATCCTTTTCTCGCACAACCTGAAGGATGTCTTTCTCAATAACTCCTATTGTTTTTTGAGTTTCATCTATTTTTTGTTGGCTTTCTTCTGTGTCATTTTCCCGTTTTCTGATCTGATGCCGATGGTTGTCTTGCTGGAGGTCCAGTCGGTTTATTTCAGTTAAAGTGTTCTCTTTTCTTCCTCTTAGGGAAGCTATTTGGACTTTAATATTCCCTATTTCATTAGATTTTTCTTCTAGGGAAACTCTATAAGAATCAAGTTTTTGCCGAAGAAGACTCAATGCTTCTTCTTGTTGAAATTTTTCAAGGTTGGAACTTTCTATTTCTAAAATAAATGATTCTTTGCGCAAATTTAATTCAGAGAGTTCCTTCTGCCCATCACTCTGTTCTTGTTTGATAGACGAGAGTTTGTTTTCCAGGCGCTCTATTTCCTTGCTGTGTTGTTCCTGTTCATTCCGACTGTTGTTCAAACCCAGTTCGGATTTGTGAATCTTTTGACTTGCTTCATCAAGTTCCAATTCAATGTTCTCTAGAACATTTTTACTTTCTTCTGAAATTTGCAAGGCAGATTTATAATCTTCATTGAGTTGGTTTGTTTTGGCTGTAAGTTCCTCCATCTTGCGATTTTGCGAAAGTAGATTAGAGGTGTTTCCCCCATCAACTGACCCACCAAAAACCATTCCTTGAGAATCAATCATTTCTCCATTTCGAGTGACCACTGTCCCATTAAACTCTGGATTGTGAAAAACTTGCACTGCTGTTGAAAGGTCGGTGACAAGCACCACGTTACGGAGCAACATTTCAATGACTTGTTGGTACTCCTCCTCGCATTCTATAAAATTTAAGGCTTTTCCAAGAATGCCCGGGTTGCCATTCAGGTAGACTGGTGGTCCTTCATTCGGTTTTATATCCATTGGAATAAATGAACCTCGACCCGAGGAGTTTTCTTTTAAATAAGTTATAGCTTCAACAGAATCGTCATAAGAATTAACGATTACACTTTGAAGTTTTTCTCCAAGCGCTGCCGTGATAGCTGCTTCATATTCTACGGGTGTTTTTAAGACGTCTGCCAGGACCTTTCGGAGCCCGTTCAAACGGCCACCGTTTTCGTTATAGTTCATTAATGATCGGACGCCATCCTCAAATCCCTCGAATTTATTTCGTAATTCCTTAAGCGATGTAAGTAAAGAAGATTGTGTTAGATATTCTTCCTTAAGTGCATTCAAATCGTTTGTTCCAGATATTAATTGTTGGCGTTTTTGTTCCGTTTTCTGATGTAACAATTGGCGGTTATTTTTTAGTTCTGCTAGTTCTACGGATTTTTCTTGAACTATGGCATTTGATTCATTTAAAGAAACTAATAGCTCTTCCTTAAGAGAGTTTGTTTCTTGATAATCTATATTCAGTTTTTGGTCTAGATGTTGTAGTGAGTCAACTCGGCTTTCCAGGGCGGCTAGATCACTTTTCTTTTTAGAAATATTGTGGAGAAGTTCGAGCGACTGCAAACCTCCTTTATTAACTTCGTCTTCTATGACATTTAACTGTCCTTTTTTTTCGTCAAGTATTCGACTTTCTTCCGTTAGTTTTTGTTCTTCAGTGTTTATTTCTTCGGAAAGAGTTTCTAGTTGGACGCGTTGATTTTTAGCTTGATTTGATTGGTCAGTTATTTCTTTCTGCAGATGAATGACATCATTTTTTGCGGATCGGGCATCTATTTCCGCCTGGTTAACCTGTGATTTTTTTAGTTCAATAGTATGTTCGTTTTTGCTTATTTTGTTCGCTAATTGGTATACGTTCTCTCTTTTTTCATTTAGTAACCCGAGTGCTTCTTCAATTTCAAAGTTTAATTGAGTAATTTGATTGTCCAAAAAAGAAGCTCGAGTATTTTTTGAGGTTTTATTTTCAGCCTGGGTCGAGAACTCTTCTTCTATTAAATTTAGGTCAATAGTGTATTGGCGAATTTTTTTGGCAAACAATTTCAGGGAGAGCTCTTTGATTTCCCCTTGGTATTTTTTATAGCGTTCCGCCTTTGCTGCCTGGCGTTTTAAGGATTCTGCCTGGCGACCCAACTCCTGCACGATATCGGTAATGCGTTCAAGGTTTTGTGTTGAAGCATCCAGTTTTCGAAGCGCCTCGTTTTTTCGATGTTTAAATTTTAAAATACCAGCTGCTTCTTCTATTAAGATGCGTCGATTTTCCGGTTTTGAGACGATTATATCTTGAATGTGCCCCTGCTCGATTACAGATAAGACTTTTGGGCTGATACCTACATCCAGTAAAAAGTCAGTAATATCTTTCAGTCGGCATGGCACTTGGTTGATATAAAATTCACTTTCTCCGGAACGGTGATAACAACGGGTAACCTTAACTTCATCTGCAACGTTGGGTACGTTCGCAATTCGTATTCCTTGTGGAACACGGCTAAGGGTTAATGAGATTTCGGCCCTGTTCACGGGCTTTCTAGTGGAGCTACCATTAAAAATAAGGTCTTCAGATTTTGTTCCACGTAGCGACTTAGAACTTTGTTCTCCGATTACCCACCGGATGGCATCGGAAACATTACTTTTTCCACATCCGTTTGGGCCCACAATAGCAGTAAACCCGGAGGTGAAATCGATATGTGTTCCGTCGACAAACGACTTAAATCCGTCTAATTCCAGACTTTTCAATAGCATGGGAACCCGTATCTTTAATGGTTTCAAAGGTTTTTAAACCCTTTAATAAATAGAAGGTTAGCCCATTAAAAGGGGCTTGTAAAGGGAAAATAACACCACTTCTAGGGGTATAAATGTTTTTAACCACTATATATTGTGGTTATTCCGATAAGTATATTTAAAGGGTTTAGAGCGTGCAAGCTGTGTTTTGGTCTAGAGTTTTACACGATTGATATACAATGAATTGAAATTAAATGCCACTTAACTTAATTTTGGAGGTCGATCCTAGATGAAGTTTTTTTCCTACAATAAGTGCGGGACCTGTCGCAAAGCCAAAAAAATTCTTGATGCATACAAACTTTCCTATGATGAAATAGATATCACGGAAACCCCGCCACCAAAATCCGTTTTAAAAAAGGCGATCAAGGCTAGGGGCATGAAAAAGTTGTTCAATACCAGTGGAGAGCAGTACAAAAAGCTCCGAATTAAAGACAAAATAGGTGCTATGACCGAAGCTCAAGCAATAGAGCTACTTTCCAGTAATGGTAGATTAGTTAAGCGTCCGATTGCAGTTGATGGCAATCGAATAACTGTAGGCTTTGATGAAATTGAGTATAAAGAGGTTTGGTCATAGAGAATCGAGCTGTCTTTATCAAAGAATGAACTGTGAATGATTTGCTGTGGACTTAATCTCTTTAAAAACTAAGATGGAAAAACATCATCCCGTTGTTCGAGGGTCAGTGGAATGGAGTCCACGGACAGCATCGGTCATGGTGGTATTGTATGTTGCTAACGAAAATATTTTTATTTTGATGACTCTCCGCTCTAAACACTTAAAAATCCATCCTGGAGAAATGTCTTTTCCAGGAGGAAGGTACGAAGATGAGGATGGCGACTTATTGTCGACCGCACTTAGAGAGACTAGGGAGGAGATTGGATTGGAATTGGATGATGTTTTGATAAAGGCCACCCTACCTGTTGTGACAACCCTTACAGGATACAAAGTAACTCCTTATGTTGCTATTTTGCAGACGCTCCCGAAGATTGGTGAATTGAGCGATGAGGTTGAGAGTATATTTGAGATACCGCTGATCGAGCTACTTTCCACTAAACAAAAAAACCTTTCTGGTAAGGCAAGAGAAAGTAAGTACGTTTATTGGTATGGTGCTAACTGTGTTTGGGGAGCATCGGCAAAAATTTTACGAGAAATAGAATGCCTTCGTTTCCTTTGAATGACTTTATTAATAGAGGCCTGATTGAATGCAAGATATTCGAGTTCTTTTTCTAGCCCCCAATTGGAGAGTTTCACTCCTCCGCTCGTTTAAAAAACCAACAGCTATAAAAATTTTTATAGTTGGAGCGGACAGTGATTCTAATTCTGCAGCATTAAGCGTTGTGGACAAAAGCTACGTAATTCCTAAATTTTCAGAACCAAATTGCGTCGAAAAAATACAAGCTATTTGTGACAAGGAAAATATTCATGCTATTTTCCCTATGACCAACAAAGCCATTGAGTTTATGGACAAAAACCGTGCTGGGTTTGATGAGGGGGACTTATTACTTTACTTAGCAGATCATACTCTAATTGAAACTTGTAATGATAAGCGTAGGTTGGCAGAATTTTTCACACAGAATAATTTTGCTTCACCAGATTTGATTGATCCTAAGAAGCCATTTCCCGGGTTCTCTTTGATTGCTAAGGATTCTTGCGGGGAAGGGGGAAAGAATTATTTTAAAATAGAAGATCAGATCGAATTAGATTTTTATTCAAAAAAACTACCAAATCATATTTTCCAGCAATTTGTTCAAGGTAGAGAATTTAGCATTGACTGGTTTTCAGATAAAAAGGGTCTTCCGATTGTGATTGTTCCGAGAGAAAGGTTGGTTGTGCGAGCGGGCGAAGTAATGGTAAGTCGCATAGAACAGGTTTCTGATATTATTGAATCCGCTAAAAGACTAGGCAGTCGACTTCAACTGCGAGGCCCTGCTAATTTTCAAGGATTTTTACAGGAGTCGGGAGAATTTTTGTTTACTGATATTAATCTTCGTTTTGGAAGTGGTGTCTTGCATACCATTCGTGCTGGGGCAAATATTCCTGAAATGATACTGCAAGAACTCGCAGGAAAACCGATTGAAGCAAAATCTTACTCTATAATCGATGGGTCTACGATGACTCGTTTTCATGAGGCTATATTTGATTCTTGAAATCACATTTTCTCTAACTAGACAAACCTACTTAAAAACTCTAATATCTAAAAATGTGGCGTATAAAAAACAGACAAAATGTCGTTATAAGGTCCCTGCTTAGAGCGTTGTTTTTATCTTGAATCTCACGTGAATCTATCCATATCTGCAAAGAATAGGCTAATTTTCGCGCTGGATGTTCCGAACCGAAAAGAGGCCGAAAGCTATGTTCGTGCACTCGGCGATACAGTCGGTTGTTTTAAAGTCGGGCTTGAGTTATTTATTAAGGAAGGGCCTGATGTTCTTAAATTAGTGAAGGAAAATAGTTCCGCATCTATTTTTTTAGATCTTAAGTTACATGATATCCCAGCTACAGTGCGTTCTGCGCTGAGGTCGGCCGCCACGCATGGAGTTCGATTCATTACCGTTCATGGGTCGGATGGGGGATCAATTTTACAAACCGCGAATGAAGTTAAGGACTTAGGGTTGGAAGTTTTAGCTGTTACCGTTCTTACCAATGTTTCAGAGTCAGAGCTTGGGGGTTTGGGTTATAAAGAAAACCTTAGCTTGAGACAATTGGTACTAGATCGAGCTAATGTAGCTAAAGAATCAGGATGCGCTGGAGTTGTTTGTTCTGGTGAAGAAGTCGCTTTAATCAAGCGCACATGCAGTAATCACTTCAAGGTAGTGGTTCCTGGAATCCGCCCGTTATGGGCGGACGTCAAAAAGGATGATCAAAGCCGCATCGTTACACCCAAAGATGCAATCTCTAATGGCGCTGACCTTATAGTTGTAGGCCGACCTATTCGTGATGCTAAGGATCCTAATATAGCTGCATTGAAGATTGTTGAGGAAATTGAATCAGCTCTTAGTGCTTAGAGTAGTATTTTTGTTAAGAATTCAGAACTAACTCAAAATTAATTTTGTAAAAACATAGGCCTATGACATGTTGATGAATTTTATTCATTTTGTTTATATTCTTAGTTTGGTGGGTTGGGTTGGTAGTATTGTTTTTTTTTCATTTTTTACTGCACCGGTAATTTTCAAGCTATTGGACCGTGAAAAGGCTGGGGAAGTGGTGGGTGTCATTTTCCCTAAGTATTATTTTTTGGGTTATGTGTGTGCCGTGATGACTTTGCTTTCCCTGCTGGTTAGCACTCAAGAACTCTTTGGTCCCAAGCAAATACTTCTGTTCATTATGATAGTCGGATGGTTTTATGCCGGTTTGGTTGTGAGTCCTAAGTCAAGAAATTTGAAAGCTCTTAGACAGTCGGCCAGTTCCGCAGAAGAAAAAGAATCATATGAGGTAAAATTTAAAAAAGTTCATTCTTTGGCAGTTAAGTTAAATGGAACCGTATTGTTGGCAGGCTTAGGGCTCTTATGGTTTAGTGCTGCAGGATTGAATCTTTGACCTTGTTGAAATAATAAGGTTTCTGTTCCTATGGTAGGTTTTAAGCGCTCCATTGATATTTCCTGCAGACGTCCCTTTTACACTAGAACACGTTTTTTATTTTTTGCTCTTCTTCTGATTTCTGTTTACATCTATGGTTGGCATGTTACAGAGATTGAGTTAGGGGAATTGGTTCGAGATGCTCACTTGGTCAAGCCCCTGATTCGAGATCTTTTGCATCCCGCCCTCTTTACGTTTGAAACGGAAACAGAGTCAACGTACACCTTTTTTGTTTTGTCAGGCAGGCAGTTATCGCTTGGTAAAATCAAGAAAGATAACCAAGGTCCTGTTCTTACTTTATCAAATAATTCAGGCCAGATAGGAAATACTATAGGAGTCTCAGGAAAAGGTTTTAGACCAAGCTTGACCAAAGTAAATTAGAAGCCTAGTGATAAATTTAGTTTATTTTTTTTTAGGCGGGGCTAAAAAATTTAGCCTTTCTATGAACTGCTGGCCTGATTTTGGAATTTTTTTAACCTTTCCCCTTATCAGTATATCTTTGGCTTTAAAAAAACGGCCGTAATAAGCAAAGTTAGCTTCTTTGTCGGTGGTAAGCACGGTACCCTTTAAGGAGACACCAGCAAAAGCACCCTTGCTTCTTGAGTAGGAATATATTTCACCTCGCATTCCTATGTCAGTTGAAGCTTCTGCGTGGCGACCAACAGGTCCCGCGGAAACGGCTGCATCAGCCCCTAAAGTCAATTCGTCCTTAAGTAAACTTTCCAATCCTCTTTGTGTCATAACTAACAAAATAAGATCCACTGCTTCGGCACCGATTTGAAACCCGAAACTCAATCCAGTTTGGGTGAAGAATGCTGGAGGGCTAAACGTACCTGTATTTTTAGTTCGCATTGAGGCGACACCGGTACCATATCGACCTCCAACAAAAAACCCTGCTTTGATCAGGGTTGGGAAAATAAGAATAGCTTTTGCTTGAGAAATAAGTTCACTTGGGATCTCTTGGTCGGGGGAGTTCATGAGTTCATCAATTACGGATAATGAATCTTTGAGAGTTTGATCATTATCTTCATTGGCTTGGGCACTTATAGAACAAAAAGAGAGAAGTAATATAATTAAGGCGGTTTTTTTCATGAACATCTCCAAATATAAAATATTTCTTATGTTTTTTTGCTCAATCTAAGAGTTACAGTTATAAAAACAATACAGACGTAAGAAGTGGGAAAGTACCTTCATAAAGAATAGAAAATTTATTGCCAGCGGTCAACCCAACGAATTGGCTGCTAAGTCAAAAAATTACTTTACCCTCGGACTTTGTCCACATAACATGTTTGGTTATGATTGAGGAAGAAATACGAAAATATTTTGATAAAGGTGGTTTGTTGTCTGACGCCATAGACGACTTTGAGCATAGACCTCAACAAATTGCTATGGCGGAGGCTGTGGGGAGAGCCTTTGATAGCGAACATCATTTAATTGTGGAGGCTGGAACTGGCACAGGGAAAAGTTTAGCTTACCTAATCCCAGCGATTTTATGGGCGGTACAACATAACAAAAAGGTTGTGGTCTCAACTTATAGTAAAGCTTTACAGGAGCAACTTCTTTATCATGATATCCCACTCATTCATGAAAAATTAAAAATCCCATTTCGCTATGCGCTTTGTTTGGGTCATGAAAACTATCTTTCTTTGAGAAGGTTGAAACGCGCAAGCCAAGCGGGTCTTTTCTCTATGGTAGAGGAAGATGAGCAGATGGCAGCTATTTTTGATTGGGTAGGTGAAACTCAAAATGGTACGAAGGGAGATTTGCCATTTGAGCCACTTCCTTCAGTTTGGGAGGATGTGGGTAGGCAAAAAGATTTGTGCCTCGGCAAAAACTGCGAAACCTACAGTACTTGCTATTATTTTAAAGAGAGAAAACGGTGGTTTAGTGCACACTTATTAATAGTTAATCATCATCTTTTTTTCGCTAACGTTGCTAGTAATGGGGCAGTGCTTCCAAGGTTTGATGCCGTTATTTTTGATGAGGCACAGAATATAGAAGGATCGGCAACGTCATTCCTTGGGCTGAAAACATCTAACTCTTATTTATATTATTTTTTGGACCGACTTTACCATTCACGAACTCGAAAGGGTTTGCTTTCCCGTATTAAGCACGACTATGTACTCCATTTACGCAACCAGGTTGGGGTGGTTCGAAAAGCAGTTGAGACTTTTTTTGCTCGTATTGTTGAGGAATACGGGAAGAAAGATCTGGTTCTTCGCCTTTATAAGCCTATCGCAATTGATAATTTGATCTACTTTCCCATGAAAGAATTGCATGAAAGTTTGAAAAATTTTGAAGGAATGGTGCAATCTGAAGAAGATCGTGTAGAAATCACATCCGCAGCAAATCGTTGTATGGAGTTTAACAACGTTATTCCAGCTTTTCTTAATCAGCATCTTGATGAATATGTTTACTGGTTGGAAATTACTGACAAAAAAAGATTCAATCGAGTGGTTCTCCAAGGAGTTCCAGTTAATGCAGCGGAAGAATTACAAGAGCAAGTATTTTCAAAAATAGGTCGAGTTGTATTGACGTCAGCTACATTGACGACGCATAGAGGTTTTGAGTTTATTCGGGAGAGAATTGGGTTTGAACCGCAGGAACAAAGCATTCTAGACTCCCCGTTTGACTATCCTAACCAGGCACTTCTTTATATTTCAGGAGATTTGCCTGAACCTTCAGAGGAAATGGAAAAATATGTATCTGCAATGGCAAAACGATGTGGAGAGCTAGTAGAAATATCCCAAGGAAGAACTTTCATACTTTTTACTAGTTATGCCTTGATGGATCAGGTGTATGATCGGTTGCAACATTTATCCAGTAAACTGCCTCTTCTTAGGCAAGGAGAAATTCCTATTGGTCAAATGATACGGCGTTTCAAGAAAACACCGGGTGTGATTTTTGGAACCAATTCTTTTTGGCAGGGAGTCGATATCCCAGGAGATGCCCTCAAGAGTGTAATAATCACAAAACTTCCATTTGATGTGCCAAGCGAACCTCTTACAGAAGCACGCATAGAAGATTTACGGAGACGGTCAATTGATCCGTTTTCACATTACCAGATACCACGCGCCATAATTCAAATGAGACAGGGGTTTGGTAGATTGATAAGAAAGCAGTCAGACACAGGGGTTGTATCTATCTTGGACTCAAGAATTGTTCGTCGAGGTTATGGAAAACAGTTTTTAGATTCATTACCTTCTTGCGAGGTGGTGGAAGACTTGGTTCATGTGAAAAATTTTTTCTCAAAATTGAAATAAAAATTTTGATAGAGGAGGAAAAAATAGAATTTGATTTAAGGAAGGATCAACTTGCATGCAAGAGGGGCTTGATTTTATAGTAGGCGAGGTATATTGCGAAAATATTCGAGCCAAAAGCAGTAATGCATATAAAAATATCAACCCTGCCAATCAGTGACATAAAAAAAAGAAAATAAATAAAATCCCTGTTTGCCATGTTATCAGTTAACGTATTTTTATTTTTCAGATCAACTGTATTAGCAGAAACCTTTTCTTTTTTATCGATAATTGATGAGCTAAGAATGAGAAAGGAAACTAAACTTCCAAAAACAGCAAATAGGCCAAAAAACATAAAAATATTATTCTCGGTGGATTGGTACAACCCCATGCCAATCGCAAAAAATACTGAAAAATGAACTAGGTTATCGCAAAGAATATCCAACTTGCCCCCAATTTTTGATTCCGAAAATTTTAGTCGAGCCACTTCTCCGTCTGTGCAGTCAATCCAGGCAGAAAGCAAAAGGAGTCCAGCCCCAATTATGCTGTTTTCATGAGTACCTTGAAGAAAAAATACCGCTGAAATCAAGCCGATAAAAAGGCTCAAAATAGTGATCATGTTGGGACTGAGAGGAGTTTTTAAAAATAGCCTTGTAAGTTGACGGGAGAAAAATCGAGTGATGGTTTTATCCATAAAGCTATCATTGCTCAGTCCACAGCTTTGTAAAAGGTTTTTGTGTTGAATAAGAAAATCTTTTGGTTTGTTTATTTGGGACTCATTTTTCCCCGGTAAAAAGTTAATGAAGGATTCTTGGTCATCGGATGATGGAGACAGTAAGACCTTATTCCCCATGACTATTTGATTAAGGGTTTCGGTCATAATTGTGGGATTAATAGGGTAGACCAATTCTTCATCAGGTTGATTTGTGAAGTTCATTCCAGATTCAATTTCTTGTTTTGTATGAAGTGCTCCGCCATTTAAGATCAAGGTCGGGTGATTTTTAGTAGCTCTAACGACCTCCGTAATATTAGTTTTAAAAGTCAACTTAACTGTTAATTTATTTTCCATGAAAAGCTTTTTGCGAAGAGCGGTATTCTCGGAATCGCTATAAATAATTAGCGTGTTGACCCCGGACCGCTGAAGACTGAAAATATTTCTCAATAAAAATGGAATGCCACAAATTTTTTTCCAATACCAGTCAACCATCGACCAGTTCGAAGAAGGGCGAGATAATGTAAGTACTACACAGATATTTTCTGAGGCCATTGAAACAGATCTATTAGAATCAACTTTATGAATTTTAGAATGGAGATTTCACTATAACCTGTAAGGCTATCAACAGAGAGTGGGAATGTAAATAAAAGTTTGAGGTGTGGATGGAGCCTATTGCTAAAAGACCGGCAAGTTGTAGTTTGAAAAAAATAAGCGTTTAAGGGACAAAAGGCCAACAATTTTATTTCGAAGAAAAACTGTGTGTTTTAAGTCTTAAGATCTACTCTGATGAAAGGAGTTTGAGGCGGGATCACTTTTTGGATAAGGTTTCTATTGTGCGTACAGTAAATATTATTTGGCGCTGTATACAAATGTTGCAAGTATAGAAAGCTTCTTTTTGGTGATTGTTATTGGAAATGGATAGTAGGGCGCGGCCCCCCTCACTGCCTTAATGGCATTAGCATCAAGGATGTTTGAGCCTGAACTATTAATCAATCGTATAGCAAGAAGGTTTCCGTCCTTCGAAATTTCAAATTTAAGCGTGAGTTCTCCAATAAGGGAGGCCTTTGTTCCTTGGGTTGGGTAAATCCAGACACGCTGAATTTGTTGTTTTATGCGACTGAAATATGAAACATACTTTGCTTCTTTAGTGTCAAGAGAAACCGGTTCATCATTTCCTAGATCTTCTTTTTCTTTAACTTGTGGGTTTTCTGGGGCGTGTTTTTCTTGGTTCAACACATCATCAAGCATAGCAAGAGTTCCTTTTGAATTCATAAACTTGGAAGAGGCAGGAGGTGTTTTTTGTTGGTTCCCCCCTTTTTTCTTTTTTGTGAGTTGGGGTTTCGATTGGTGAGTGACGCTCGGGGTTTTTGAGGTAGTTATTTTTATTTGGCGGTGTTTTTTTTGTTTAGGATATTGTTTTGTTGCAAATGTCTTATGGCTTGTTCTTGCTGGCAACCCCGGTGAGTTTGTTTTTTCTTTCTCACTTATTTTTGGTTTTAGATAATCAGCGGGTGTTTGTTTTTGTTTAAGGGGTACAGATGTTTGGGTATTGACATATTTAACTTTAATTGGTGGTGGCGGTAGAGGTTTTTTAGTATTTAAAGGAGTAATTAAACCAAAGAAAACAACAGAAAAATGAAGTAAAAAGGCAATGAGTATAAACCTGTCTAGCTTGCTATAGTGGAGTTTGCTGCCATGGGAAAAAAATTCTGTTTGAAAAAATTTAGCCAGCAGATTTAATTTTCGTGCTTCAGTGGTTGCCATAAAGCTATTTAAATAATTTAACTAACGCGCCCTAGTTTGACGGCGTTGCATTTATTGGAATACCAAGAAAAAGTATGTTTTGCTTTTTGACCAGATCCATTTTTTTCATGGTTAGTCTTATGTGGAACGTATTGGCTTCCATTCGGGAAAGGTACACGGTTCATTTTGAGGGATTGGTAAAATGAATTGATGTAGGCTGGGAAATTACTGTACATATCTATTTTGGTTTTCAGGCTAGGCATTTGTTCTTCACGAAAGCGGAGCAACTCTTCACCAAAAGGATGGATATGTGCTAGGCCTTTCTCCCCATGTTTAAGATTGGCATAATGCGTAAGGGATTCAAAGTCTTCCCAATCTTCCAGCGCGTCTACATCGGAAACGAATGCTGGGTCGCTATGGAATTTTGTTGTAAATTCAGTGTCCAATAAAACTGAAACCGCGCGGTCAAAATTATCTCTTTGCATTCCAAACAAGTATTTATCGTCCTTGCGAAATTGTTTTAAATCAGACCTGAAGTGTAGTGCGTGGTGTGCCATGATGGGAAGTAGCTTTAATACCCGTGATGGCATAGAAAGTGCTTTTCGGATACCGGCCTTAATTATGTTTCCATCTTTTCTTGTTGAGTGCAGTTGGTCAATGATATCTGAGTCTACTGCAGACAGGTTGATTGGATAAATATTGGGTTCTTTGACTTCATGTAGTTCGTTTGTTTCTTTACAAAGAGTGCGGTAGTGATAGTTACGTCGAACAAATTCGCTGTCTGGGTTATGCTGGTGATTTGGGAACATCATTTGTCTGGAGTTAAGCCAAAGAATCAAATTGTAATTTTGAATGTCGCTATCGTGCAGGATTTCTTCAATATCGAACATGAATGGTAGGTCGCCAGGTTGGAATAAAATTAATTCATTTGGTTCAATATTCAACCGGTGCTTTCCTAACTGCATAGTATTAAAGAGGTTTAACTTATTTGAGTCTTCTCTGACAAACGATATTTTTTTCCCCCGGGTCCCTACTGTTTCTAAAAAAGTGGTGGCGACTTGTTCCACTTCTTCTGAGCCTACGATGACGATTTCTTTGAGGCTGGAAATTAATAGGTTCCCAAGTGCGTAACACATGACGGGAATACCGTTAATAAGGAAGAGAAACTTTAGATTATCTATTTTATCATCAACTGCTCGTAGAATGAGGTGACTGATTCCATTGCTATTGGATGCGATTTCACGTGCGGCTTTTGCCATAGCAGCGGCGTTTGCTTTTTTTCGTGAAATGTATCGATCGTGGCTGAAGCTCAAAATGCATTTTTCGATACTGATTGAAGGTCTAATGTGGCTCATAAAAAAGGTCAAAAAAAAATTGGTAATTATTTTGAGTCGGTCTTGCTTTATTTAAAGCGGTTGTTTGGTCAAAGCAAACTAGCCTATAGTGTTCCAAAACATATTAATTAATATTTTCAAAAGAGAAATTGTACCAGAAAATCTTCTGTGGGAGAAACAGTCAAAGTAGACTCTTTTATGTTCACAAAAGAGGAGGAAGTAATGGTTTAATGTAGTCAAATTAACTTGACGTATATTTTTTTTTTGATTTAAAATCAGGTCTCAATATCAACTTGAATAGGGATTTTTCTTATGGGTGATCAACCCCATATTATCGAACTGATTGACCAGCTTCTGAGTGAAACGGCGGATAACCCTAAACTCCAAGGGAAGATCTTTGATTTGCGGGATGCGTTATTTCAGGCTCAACAGGTATCACAGCAGTATGCTTTGAAAATTAAAAATTTAGAGGAAACAGTTGGTAAACTTAAATCCCCTGCCCATCGTATTGGGACTGTGTTGGGTATTGGAGAGGGGGGTCTCTATCGTTTAGTGGTTGGAGGTACAGAGTACCAGGCTGCTATCTCTCCCGAAATTCTTGAAAAAGAAATTCTTCAGCCTGGTGATCAAGTTGCGCTCAACGAAGGGTTTGTTGCTATAGCCAAATTGCCTAAGCCTGAGCAAGGGCCTATTGCTCGTATTATGACCAGATTAGCCGATGGACAGTGGTTGGTGACGGGTCAAACTTCCAACAGTGAAACCCTGGTTTTGAATCACTCTGACATGGAAGCAGAGTCATTGAAGGAGGGTGATGAAGTCATTTTGGACCCAAACCAGAGGGTTATTTTGGCGCGATTACCTAAGAGAAAGTCAGGAGTTGTTGTAGAAGATGATTTGGTGCAAATTGATTGGTCGAAGGTAGGGGGGCAAACTCACGTTATCGAAGAAGTACGTAAAGTCATCGAGTATCCAATTTTGCACAAGAGTATTCTTGAAACTATGGAGTACCAATTACCGAAAGGTTTTTTATTTTATGGTCCACCAGGTTGTGGTAAAACCCTCATTGGCAGAGCCATCCTCTCAGATATCATTCGTCAGCTTAAGGAAAAAGAATCTAATCAAGACCTAGAAGGTCGATTTATCCATGTCAAAGGCCCCGAAATTCTTAACATGTGGCTTGGGGAGTCGGAGCGTAAGGTAAGGGAAATTTTTAAAAAGGCGCGTGACTATAAGGAAAAGGGCCAAGTGCCTTTTATTTTTATTGATGAAGCAGAATCTATTCTTGGAACAAGGCAGGCCATGCGTGGAAATAATATCAGCAACACGCTGGTACCTATGTTCTGTGCTGAGATGGATGGAATCCAATCGCTTCGAGAAGCTGTTGTCATTCTTGCCACTAACCGGCCCGACCTGATAGATCCTGCCATCTTGAGACCTGGCCGAATCGATCGAAAGATAAAAGTGGGTCGTCCCAATCGTGAAGATTGCAATGCGATACTTAAGGTTTATCTCAAACCTAATTTACCTCGAGAGCACGAAAACCTTGATCAAATGACTCAACCATTTTTGGATGCTTTATTTAAAAAAAGCCCTCGCCAGGAGGTTTTGGTTCTTACCCTACGCACTGGTAAACTCAAAAAATTGTATTGGAAAGATTTTATTTCTGGTGCGATTATCGAGGGGATAGTCAAAAGAACCAAAGAAAAAGCAATTGAAAGAGCCATCGATGGAAAAGAGTTAAAAATTCTGTCCAAGGATTTAACAGAATGTCTAGAAACTGAATTCAAGGATGGGAATTTACTTCCTGTAGAGTCAAACTTGGAAGACTGGCTTCGATTGCTCGACTTAGACCCGCACCATGTGGTAAGGGTGCGTCGACCCAACCAGTCTGACCAGGCTGCCGCTGAAACCCTCAACCGATCGATCATATGAGTTCTACGGTTCCTTTGTTAGGTTTGGAAACCGAATATGGGATCGTACGCGATGAGGTAGAAAGCTACGATGTTGTAGAGGAGTCAATGGCCCTAGTGCGTCGCTGTGAGATGAAAAGTGAATTTGGCAATTGGGCTTATTCTCGAGAACGTTCTCATCAGGATATGCGAGGTTTTAATGTACCTTCTCTGGCGCAGGACGAGGAAGAAGATGCTTTTTGCGTTGAGGATAGTAAACGGCCCTACAGCTATTGGGAGATGAAGAGTGACCGGGTTCTTGAAAACGGGGCAAGGTTTTATAATGACCACACGCATCCAGAATACAGTACTCCAGAATGTAGCAGTATCTTTCAATTAGTGGTGCACGACTTGGCCGGTGAACGCATCGTTTCCGAGTGTGCTCGCCTAAGAAATCAAGACGACAAGATTGGTAGAGTTTGCGTATTCAAGAATAATACTGACTATATTGGGCATAGTTACGGTACGCATGATAATTATCTCATATCACGTCGACTTCCCTTTGAGCATTGGGTAGAACGTCTGATCCCGTTTCTTATAACTCGCCAACTATACGCAGGAGCTGGCAAGGTTGGCTCTGAACTACGTGACGACCATTCATGTGGACTCCAGCTTGCACAGCGTTCCGATTTTATAGAAACGGTATTGAGTATAGAGACGATGACCCAACGACCTATTATAAATACTCGGGATGAACCCCATGCGACACAAGACAAGTACCGTCGACTTCACCTTATTCTAGGTGATGCCAATATGTCCCCTTATGCGACTGCTTTGAAGGTTGGAACCACTCGATTGATCTTGACTCTAATTGGTGAAGATAAATTAGAATTGCCTTTGGCCCTAGAGAACCCAGTTGATGATATTAAAAATATTTCTCGGGACCAGACAGGGACTGTTGCCTTAAAACGAGAGAAGGGTGGAACTATAACACCACTCGAAATACAAGAATTCTATCTTGACGCAGCAGATAAAAACCTGTCAGGGCAATGCAAAGAGTGGGATTGGATTATCCGCGAGTGGACGCGAACTTTGGATGAACTCAAACACCACCCTGAAAAGCTAGCGGATCGAATTGATTGGGCAATAAAAAAAGATATTTTTACCCGTTTTACTGAATCAGAAGGAGTGGGCTGGGATGATCCTTGGATAAAAAGCTTGGATTTGGAGTATCATAACCTTGATCCAGAAAGAGGCCTGTACCGAGGACTGGAGCAAGCGGGTGATGTATACTCTATGTTTTCCGAAGATGAAGTTCAGCGGGCCATAAAAGAGCCCCCAGAAGATACGAGGGCTTTGGTGCGTGGCTTGACAGTCACAAACAGCGGGGGTCAAATAAAAAATATTCACTGGACGGGTATTGAGTTTACGGATGGCAGTTTTATAGACCTTTCGCAAATTGTCAGCTCGGCTGACGTAGAACATTTGATAAATTCCAAAAAGGAGCAATTCCCATGGTTATGAACGATCCACTAAGAAGAGAAGAAAAAAAGGATCCTACTCCCGACCGCAAGGAATCAGGGCCATCTAGTCCGAATGTTGAACGACCCGGTCGTGATGATATTCTTAAGCGAATGAAACGGGTTGACCCTAAACAATCAGAAAACTACAAACAACGAACCGGCCAATGACAGAAAACCTTGAACGAGTCCACACTTCTGGCGACTTTCTCGAACTCCTTAAAAGATCAGGTCACTATCCACAGAAAGTGCCTTCAGGTATTCCTGAAAATAAGGCTTTAGAAATTCCTCAGGGAACCACGGTTCTAGCATTCCATTATAAAGATGGAATTATTGTGGCGGGTGATCGGAGAGCCACTGCTGGGAATGCCATTATGTACGATCGTTGCGATAAAGTGATTCCTATAGATGACTATTCGTTGATGGCTATCGCGGGAGTTCCTGCTACAGCATTCGAAATGGCACGCGTCTTATCACATAACTTCGAATATTACAGGCGTTCACAATTGCGGGCTATGAGCACGGAAGGGAAGGTTCGTGCTTTGTCAAGATTGCTCAAAGATAATGTGGCGATGGCTTTACAGGGTGTGGGCGGAGTGAGTCCTCTTTTTGCTATTTATGATAAAGAACAGAAAAAGGCGTTTCTTTATTTTTACGATATGCTGGGAGCTGAATTTCAGATACTGACTCATGTCGCAACAGGGTCTGGATCTCCTATGATAAAGGGTGTTTTAGAACACGAAAATCTTTGGGGTAGTAGCCCATTAGGAGAAAGGTCAGAGGAAGAAGCG
>JAPYPK010000131.1 GCA_029937655.1 Nitrospinaceae bacterium | reverse complement strand
GCCTATCGTGACATGGGATACCTGCCTGGTGCACTCATTAATTATCTTGCCAGGCTCGGTTGGTCGCACGGCGATCAGGAAATTTTTACTCAAGAAGAAATGATCCAGTATTTCTCGCTGGAAAACATCACAACCTCCGCAGCCGTATTCAATCCGGAAAAGCTTCAATGGTTGAACCAGCAATATATCCAAAATGCTGACTCCATAGAACTTGCCCCTCAGTTGGAACCTTTTCTCATTAAGGAAGGTCTTTTAGCTGAGGAACACAACCTTAGCAAAGAAAAAATCGCCAAACCGATCCCGTTACTCAACCAGAGAGCCCAAACATTGGTTGAAATGGCACAAAAATCTACATTCTATTTTCAAAAGGAACTTTCATTCGACGAGAAAGCACGGAACAAATTTCTCAATAAAGACATAAAACCACATATTGAAAAGCTCATTATCTCTATTAATAACATGGCAGCACTAGAACACGACTCTCTAGAAAATTTATTCAAAAAAATAGCGGAAGAAGCCGAACTTAAGCTCGGGAAATTAGCTCAACCGGTACGTGTAGCACTTACAGGAGGCACCGCCAGTCCCGGAATTTATGAGGTTATCTTACTGCTCGGGAAAGTAACAACGCTCAAGCGGTTGAATGAAGCAGTTAGCTTTATAGAAAAACAAGATTGAGAATTAACCCTCTTTTGACTACGATCAATCGACGTACATTTTTATTTGACAACACATTATGTTGTATATACGCTAGCCATTAACACTAGGTATAGGAATATCTAGATCGCCTAATTAGTTCTCTTATTTAAATCCTACCCACCCCAAATGTAGGAGATCTTATGGACACCAATCGAAACTCTGTAGAATCTCAGTTACGCACAAGATGCAACATACTAGAATCACAAATAGAGACATTAGAAAAACATAAAACAAAGTCTTCTGAGAAATTCGCTGCAAACTGTGATTCCCAAGCAGAACCATGGAAAGAAGTTGCTGGGATAGGAAGGTTTCCAAAAAATCACGAACCAGATATTTTAGATTTCGATTAACTTCACCGCTACTTTACAAACCTATTCCCTCACTCCTGATTGAGTGAGGGAATTTTTTTTGTCGTATGGCAAGCAACAGGGTTAAAAAAAACTCACGTTTGGCCTTTAAGCCTCCAACCAAGTTACCTAGCGATTATCTTTCAATCTTCGTTCCTCTGCATTTTCCAAAACAGATATATGCGTCTCCAGCAAAACCATGTCTTTTTTGATTTTGTTGAGTAACACCTTAATGTCGAGATCAGGTTTTTCTAACCTAGCCAGGTCTGGGTCCAAACGCAGTCTCTCCTTTTCCTTGATATCATCCATGTTGCTGATGATCACACCAATAAATAAATTAAAAAAGATGAACGTCGCCAACAAAACAAAACTCACAAAATAAAACCACCCTAGAAATGGAAACGTCTGCGGATTCCTGCAAAAATTCTCCATGCCAGAGTAGCCATAGTTCTGACAACCGTATATAGCTGTATACATGATATCTGTCCAGTCCTCTAGAGTAGCCACCCGAAAAAGACTCAACAGTGATATGTGTAGGCTTTCAAAATGAATGGGATCATTTTCACGAAATAAGAACGTGCCCAAACACGCATAGATGTAAAACAAAATAAATAGCAAAATACCAATGTAGCCTAGAGATGGAATACTTTTTAAAAGTGTATTCACGATCAATTTTAATTCGGGGATAGTCCCTACAAGCCGAACGATCCGCAATACCCTGAGAAGCCTTAGCACAATAATAGACTGCCCATCAAATGGTAGAAAGCAGGCACCAACTATAATAAAATCGAATACATTCCATCCATCCTTGAAAAACTCATGAACCCTAGGTCCAAATGAAATCATTTTGATGCAGATTTCAAAAACAAAGAGTCCCAAAATAATTTTATCCAGAGAATGTAATATCGTTCCATATTTAGCAGAAATTTTAGGGTATGAATCCAGCCCCACTATTACGCCTGATAAAAGAATTATCCCTATAAAAAAAATTTGAAACTGTCTTGACTCAGTAAAAACCTTTAGTTGTTTTTGCATTGCAACTCCAAAAATTTATCTACGCATACTACATTATTAAATAAAGAAATGGCCCAAAGTCTTTCACTTTAAAAAAAATCACTTCTCTATTTTTAATTTTAAAATCTCTTTATTTTGCTTTATGATTTTTGCCCAAGTATCTCTTAATGTAACAGCCCGGTTGAACACAGGGCTATCAGGCGTGAATTCTTTTGAATCAGCGCAAAAGTAACCCATCCGTAAAAATTGAAACCGGTCCCCGGGTTTTGCCTTCTCTAATGCAGGCTCGATTCTACAATCTCGCAAAATTTCCAACGAATCTGTATTGAGCCCAGCATTTAAGATGGGCTGTCCTTGATCATTGGCTGGACTTTCGTTTATGAACAGGTGGTTGTACATCCGTACTTCCGCTTTTTTCGAGTGCTGTGCCGACACCCAGTGGAGAGTGCCCTTAATTTTTCGCCCAGCTGTCGAACCACCTGTTTTTGAATCCGGGTCATAAGTACATTTTAATTCAGTGATATTTTTATTTCGGTCTTTTATCACTTCTTCGCATTTAATAATGTAAGCATGCTTGAGCCTTACTTCTTTTCCCGGCGCAAGGCGAAAAAACTTTTTTGGCGGATCTTCCATAAAGTCTTCCTGCTCAATATAAAGTTCTCGGCAAAATAGAATCTTCCTAGTACCAGAATCCGGGTCTTCTGGGTTGTTCTCGGCGGTGAGTTCTTCTATCTGCCCTTCAGGGTAATTTATAATGGTTAATTTTAAGGGTCGCAAAACTACCATCACCCTTGCAGCTCGTTTATTCAGGTCTTCTCGCAAGCAATATTCCAGCAACGCCATTTCAACCGTACTATTGGCTTTAGCAACCCCGATACGCTCACAAAAATCGCGGATCGATTCGGGTGTGTATCCGCGGCGGCGCATCCCTGAGATGGTGGGCATGCGCGGATCATCCCAGCCTGACACGTGTTTTTCCTTTACTAATTGTAAAAGCTTACGTTTACTCAATAAGGTGTAACCAAGGTTAAGACGTGCGAATTCTATCTGCTGTGGGTGATAAATCTCGAGTTTTTTGATGATCCAGTCATAAAGCGGTCGATGATCTTCAAACTCGAGCGTACAGATAGAGTGCGTAATTTTCTCAATAGAATCTGATTGACCATGTGCAAAGTCGTACATTGGATATATACACCACTTATCCCCAGTGCGATGATGGTGTGCTCTTAGAATACGGTAAAGAACAGGATCTCGCATATTGAGGTTGCCTGAAGCCATATCGATTTTCGCACGAAGAACTTTGGCACCATCAGGGAATTCACCACCCTTCATACGCTCAAAGAGATCTAGGTTCTCTTCCACAGAGCGATTTCGAAATGGGCTGTTCTTCCCAGGTTGGGTCGGTGTGCCGCGATACTCCCTTATCTTATCGGCGTCCAAGTCATCTACATACGCCACCTCTTTTTTAATTAAACAAATCGCCCAATCATACAATTGATCAAAGTACTCAGACGTGTAAAACACTTTATCCCCCCAACTAAAACCTAGCCACTTGATATCCTCTATAATAGATTGAACATAAATATCCTCCTCTTTAAGAGGGTTGGTATCATCAAAGCGCAGGTTGCATGTTCCCCCATATTCGATGGCAAGACCAAAGTTGAGATAAATGGATTTAGCATGACCAATGTGGAGAAATCCGTTTGGTTCTGGAGGAAAACGAGTACAAATACGCCCCTCCCACTTATTCGATGCTATATCCTCTTTAACAATCTCTCGAATGAAATTGGAGGGAATTGAGTCAGTGTCGTTTTCTTTCATTCATCAAGGTTTTTTTTATAGGTTTATCGGTCGTAAAGGAAGGGCATTCTATCATAACCAGAAGAATCAAATACTATGCTTCGCTCGCAAGCTCTGATATATCTTTGACCTTCACTGTGTCTTG
>JAPYPK010000014.1:15786-24675 GCA_029937655.1 Nitrospinaceae bacterium | reverse complement strand
CCATGATCTGCATTCCTATTGTTGGTCCCACCCAGCATAAGTCACTGGAAGATATCGCCGCTGCAGAACCATTGGCGGATATGATTGAGTTGCGTCTTGATCTCATGAGTGATTTCGACCTCGGTACTCTTCTCAGTGCTTCTACAAAGCCTTGTATTGTGACTAATCGAACTAAGCGTGAAGGAGGACAATTTTCTGGGAGTGAAGAGGAGAGAATTGGATTGCTAAAACAGGCTGTGGCAGCTGGCGCAGACTATGTCGATATCGAAACGTCCACTCCAAAGGAGCTATTAAAGCCATTCCTAGAATCAGACCACCAATCAAAGGTCATACTCTCGTACCACAATTTTACTGATACTCCTGAGGAAATCGGTCACCTATATGATTTAATGTGCGCGATGCCGGCGGATATACTTAAGATTGTTACTTATGCTCGAGATATTACAGATAACCTCGCTTTATTTGAGCTCCTTCACCGATCTAAAAAGGATGATAAAAAACTTATCGCGTTGTGCATGGGGGAGAAAGGAGAAGCGAGTCGGATTCTTTCGCCACTATTAGGCGGATTTTTAACTTTCGGTTCATTAGAAACAGGTAAGGAAACTGCTCCAGGCCAGATTACAGGTGCAGTCCTGAAAGATATCTACCGCGTATGTGATAAACGAGATTCGTTTAAAATTTTTGGCGTGATAGGAAATCCAGTCTATAAGAGTATGGGATATCTTATCCATAACCGAGCATTTAAAGAAACAGGATCAACTGATATCTATGTTCCTTTTCTTGTAGATAATGTTGAAAAATTTTTTAAAGGATTTAGTCCATACTTTGAGGGTCTGAGTGTGACGATGCCATTTAAGGAAGGTATCATGGCTGAAATGGACGAAATTGAGGAGACTGCTAAAAAAATAGGAGCGGTCAATACGGTGGTGCGCGATGGGAAAAGCTGGAAAGGGTACAACACAGATTGTATGGGTGCTTTGCAAGCGCTAGAAAAACATGTCGATCTTAAAAATAAAAACGTGCTCATTGTTGGTGCGGGTGGAACCGCAAAAGCGATAGGATATGGAGTTTATGAGAAAGGTGCAAAGATTACTGTCACCTATAATCGAGATAAAGAAAAAGGAATTCGATTAGGTAGTGAACTAAAAGCAAAGGTTGTGAGTATTCAGGATGTAGATAAAGAAGAGATAGATGTGCTTATCAACTGTTCGCCAGTTGGAATGAGCCCCAACCTTGAAGAAACACCAGTACCATCTCGGTGCTTGCGAAAAGGAATGATCGTTTTTGATTCTGTTTATAACCCTATAGAGACTCGTTTGATTCGGGAGGCTAGAGTTTCCGGGTGTGTCACTATTTCGGGGGTTGAATTATTCGTCAATCAAGCTGTTGGACAGTTCGAGTTATGGACCGGACAAAAGGCGCCGACCGATATTATGCGTGATGTTGTTGTGCGTGGACTTGAAGGTAAAGTATAGTCATAACTAGAAAAGCGTGTAAACGACCCCACTTCGAATCATTTGATATAAAATATAAAACTATTAAATAGAGAGTTCTAACTTTTATTTTTTGGTATTAAAAAGATTCACTTTTATACCTTGGGATTTTTGGATCAACTACTTGCGACCAAGCATCAATCCCCCCTGTAAGGTGATAAACTTTCTTAAACCCAGACTCTATTAAGGTTTGTGCCCCCAGGAACGCTCTCTCACCGTGATGGCAATAAACTACAATTTCTTCTTCAAATATAATTTCTTGGGCACGATCTGCTAATTCATTTAGCGGAATGTGATTTGATTCTTTAATAGAAGTCAAAGAGTACTCCCAGTAATCACGAACATCGACTAGGCAAATATCATCACCCTTTTTAAGCCTTTCATGAAGAGCAATGGGTTGGATGTGTAAAACTTGGTTAATAGTCATTAGATTCTTTATTCTCGATTTAAGTTATTTACCGATACAGAAAGAATTGAAAATTTTATCCAGTAATTCATCCTCGATAGTTTTCCCTAAGATGGCTGCAAGATGGTTCATTGCGATATTAAGGTCAATAGCTACAAACTCTTCTGATAGTTGTTTTTCTAGTGAGACAAGAGTTTTTTCTAACGAGGAAGAGGCTTGAACTAAGCTTAAGCGATGCCGTTCACGCGATATAAAAACGTCGTCGTTGTTTTTATCAACGTTGATAACGCAATTATAAATAGAATCTATAAGTGAATCCAGACCACTTCGTTCTTTGGCTGAAATAAAAATAAGTGTGTCGGTTTTAATTTTTTCCTTCAAGTTCTCAATTGACCACTGTTCAGGCAGATCGCATTTATTGATGACAATTAGTGTAGGCTTATTATGTGTTTCTTGGCAAACGAGATCGTCATTTTCGTCTAGAGGCAGCGAACGGTCAAAAACGACGAGGGTGAGATCAGCATTAGCAATGGCAGAGCGGGTTCTTCGGATACCTTCTTGTTCAATAATTTCTGGATGGTTACGTAGTCCCGCTGAATCAATAATATTTATATGAGTGTCCTTTATGCGTACTTTTTCTTCCAGTGTGTCCCGGGTGGTTCCTGGGTGCGGGGTCACAATAGCCCGGTCCTCTTGAAGCAAAGCATTAAGTAAACTAGATTTACCGACGTTGGGTTTCCCTGTAAGCGCAACCGATGCTCCTTCACGGGATATTCTCCCCTGTTTATAGGTGCCGATTAAATCGGATATTTCTTCACGGGCTTGTTTTAGTTCGATGATTGACTGCTCTCTTTTTTGAAAATCTAATCCTTCTTCAGGGAAGTCGATAGCAGCTTCTGTCTGGCTAAGAACAAAGAGGAGGCGATCATAAAGCGCAGTGATTTTTTTAGAAAGACGCCCTTTGAGTTGCATGACAGACGCCTGTAGTGCTCTGTCGGAAGATGCGGATATAAGGTCAGCGACTGCTTCAGCCTGTGATAAATCGATGCGACCATTCATAAACGCGCGACGCGTAAACTCTCCTGGTTCCGCAAGGCGTGCTCCATGGTCTAGTGCGAGTCCAAGTATTCGAGATGAAACGAATATTCCGCCATGAGCACTAATCTCGACTGCATCTTCACCAGTATAGCTTTTTGGGGTTTTAAACCAGGTAAGTACTACTTCATCCACACACTTTCTAGTTGTTGGGTCATAGATAGAGCCGAAATGAGCTTTGTGGGGAGAAAGCTTTTCCACTGAGTTGCCACTAGGTGTGCAAAAAAGTTTTAGAGCAACCGAAAGCGAATCCACCCCACTGAAGCGGATTATGCTTATTCCTCCTTCACCCGTTGGTGTGGCTATGGCAGCGATGGTGTCACTCATAGTAAAACTTGGTAAAGCAGGCTCTGGCTATACAAAAAGACCATCCCCATACAAGATTAGAATAGCAAGAAAAAGGAAAGGGTTTACCTATTGAGGGGCACTAGTCTTTGCTGAATTTATAGATATAAGCCTGTTGAGATATGGTTAGTATATTGTTGACCGTCCAGTATAGAACTAAACCCGATGGAAATGACATGAATAGAAAAGTAAATACAATAGGCAACATCATCATGATTTTTTGCTGTGTTGGATCGCCGATTGATGGGTTAAGTTTCTGCTGTAGAAACATGGTGGCTCCCATTATAACAGGCCAAACATAATAGGGGTCGGCGACAGAAAGGTCCTCGATCCAGCCAACAAATGGAGCGCCACGTAGCTCTATGGAAAAGAAGAGAGCATGGTATAGTCCGATGAATACGGGTATTTGGAGAAGCATTGGTAAGCAGCCACCAAGTGGATTGACTTTATGTTTTTTATAAAGCTCAATCATTTCTTCATTCATTTTCTGGCGGTCATTTTTATGTCGTTCCTGGATGACCTTAACGTAAGGCTGTACTTTTTGCATTCCTTTCATCGACTTAAAGCTTTTGTGTGTGAGTGGGGCGAAGATAACTTTAATGACAATAGTTACAAATATGATGGCCCATCCATAGTTGTTAAATATGTTATAGAAATATTGGAGTACTTTAAGTAGAGGTTTTACTAGAAATGCGAATTTATTTCCAAACCACCCATAGTCCATGAGTCGCACTAATTTGTGGCCTGATTTTTCTAGTACCTGTAACTCTTTAGTTCCGGCATATAAAATATGTGAAGAAGAGGCGGATGATTGGACACTTTCCATTTTCAGCCCAACATAGACATTTTCGTCATATTTTTTTACGACAGCCGACTTAATTCCTTCTTTAGGAATAAGTGCCGTACCAAAATATTTATTTTGAAAGGAGGTCCATGCGACATCGCCACGGTGAACTACTTCACTGACAATATCTTCAGAGGGTGATTCCAACCTTTCATTATTTACGAAAGTTGTGGCGCCGCTAAAAACTATATAATCTGTTTGGGATGTCACCTTCCCCCCCATCCCTGGGCCGTATAACACGTTGTAGGTTAAGTTTTGAGAAGAAAAAGTAGGCGCATGAATTTGAGTGTTCACATCAACCATAAAATCGTTATAGCGAAAAATAAACTCGCGACTTACTTCTAAACCAGAAGAGTGTACTAGCTTCATTTCTAGTTTTCCCGTAGGTTGAGATTCGGAAAGCTCTAGGGATGTTATAGAGGCTTGGTAGTACGCGTTTTGCAAGATATTGGTAACCTGGTTGTTATTGGATTCGAGTGCCAATGGGAGGGTGCTGTTATCTTTGTGTTCGACAAGGTCGATAGGTTCCCCTTCGGCTGTTTTGTGTTGAGTGAGAAGTATGTTTTTAATCATTGCTCCCTTATTGGTAAAGATATAAGTAGCAAGACCGGTTGAAATTTTTATAGTCGTCTCTTCCCCTGGGAACTCTAACTTTCTAGCAGTTGCCGCAGGCGAGGTTTCTGGAGTTAGTTTAGAGGGGATTCCCGGTTTTCCGATTGGTGAGGTTTGTAGCGAAATCCCTGGACTGACTGATGAAGGTATATCAGCGAGTTGCTTTTCAAGCTCAACTTGAGAAGGGGGTGGTCCTTCTATCAAGGACATGATATACCCCCAGCCAATGAAAACACCGAGAGACAAAACAAAAGCAACCAGTAATCTATTTTCCAAGCGAACGACCTCCGTGCTATTTTAAAGGATCAGGGCCACCACTATGATAGGGATGGCATTTAAGTAATCGGATGAGTGAGAGTCCGAGAGCTTTAGGTGCGTTATACTTCTCAAGCGCCTGCGCTGAATACTCAGAACAGGTGGGATAAAACCTGCAACCCGCAGGCAGAAACGGAGAAACTAATTTCTGGTACAGTCGGATGAGTCTGACAAGGAACTCATTAATCATAGTTCGAAGAAACATAAATATGAAAAGTTCGAGTGTTGGAGATTAAAAGGAACGGTTTTTCGTACTAGACTACTTTTTTACAGGGAGGGACTGAAAAATTTTTTTCTCGATGACTGCAACAGGAAGTGAAACCAGATCCCTTCCGGATATGATTACAATATCCATGGCTGGTTCGATGCGACCTTTAATGTGGCGAAAAACTTCTCTTATTTTTCTTTTAGTAAGGTTGCGAGTCACTGCGTTCCCTATTTTTTTAGAAGCAATAATTCCCAATCTTTTCCTGTCTAGGCCATTAGGTAAAAAAAAGACAGTGCAAAAAGTTCCTGTACGGTGTTTTTGGCCCTGGTTCATTACCTGTTCAAATTGAGGCCTTTTAGCAAGGCGTTCCCATTTCCCAAACGAGAATTTCCTCATGTAATTAAACAGTTAAACGTTTACGTCCTTTGCGTCTGCGGTTGGCAAGAATTCTTCGACCACCCGGAGATGAACTTCTTTTACGGAACCCGTGGGTTCGCTTTCTCTTGACATTTTTAGGTTGAAACGTCATTTTCATAGCTATACCTGACCCTTGTTAAATCGCAGTAATTCTGCAACCTGCTGATAAAAAAGAGATTTCTCTCTTTGTTTGTGATTAATGTGAGAACGTTAGGAAGAGATTATTTCACCGGTTTAGTTCCTTTGTCAAGTGATAAATCCCAGTCTTTAAAAGACTTGTTGGTTTTATGGCGAAGTGGAAGTGGGAAGTTATAATAAATTTTTTTGATTTGGCTTAATAGTTTTAGCAAATACAAGAAAAATAACGACTAATATCAGTATTGCTAGGCTCTGCTCAAGAGATAGATCAAGCCAATTTTGTCAGAATGTCACGAAAGAAATTAACTAGATGCTCTTGCCTTGAGAATCTAAATAATTTCAGGGTAAGGTTTCCTCCTAAAAAAACAGTATCTTTTTTAACTAGAGAAAATTTGCTAAAAATGGGGAGTCCTCAAGTATGATAAAAAAATTTTCTAAGACGACAGAACTGGTTGAGTCGAATTTAAAAAAATACCAGTTAGCAGGGATTAATTTTTTGGTTCTTAATGTGTTGTACATCATAATTGCTTGGTGGAAGATGCCACCGGTGGATTTAGAAATGAGCAAGGTTGTATATGGTGGTTTCGTAGTATTTTTTATTTTAGTTCTAATTCTAACCCCGTTAATTCTTCGTGGAAAAAGATTCCTAGTTCAAATATTGGCATTCATATATGGGGGTCGGATGTTTTTTTCTCTATATTTTTTGATAGGAGGAGACGCGTATCCCGCCGTTCCTTATTTGTTGCCATGTGTGGTGCTCACGTTTTATCTGCTAGGGCGGGCGGCTTGGGATTGGCCGTAGTCATTTTCCGAGTGGATTTGACACACTAGGTGTTAGTGGAAATTTATTAAGCGGGGGAGCTTTTTAAAGACGGTTCATAAAATAAGTCACTAGAGTTATAAAGCTTTGGGCACACCTTTCGTAGATGTGCTTTAACCACTGATAAATGTAAGTCTCGTAATCACATGACGGATAAAATAGCCCCAGTTTTTGTAGACAGTTCCTCTCGCCTTCCTCTGCTAAACAATCATGGTCGAGGTTTTATGGGTCTTGAGAATTCCAGTTCCCCTGAGTTAGTTGAGCGCGTAAAAATTTTATTTGAGTATTTGAGTGAACGTCTGGGTTTTGTCAATTCCGCAGAAGGGAGGGAAAATCAGAAACATTTTAATTTATTGCTTCGATCGATTTACCCAGAAGTAATGATTGACCTAGCTGATTTGGTTTATGCACAACATGAGCGCCTTGCGGTGTATTTAAGCTTTGATCATATTAATATTAATCTCAAAAAGAATTTTTTTGGAAATGCTGATTCTCTACAAAAGTTGAATCAAAAAATGGCCCATCTGTTTTACCAGTTAGCAGTTACGATCGCTAAAAAGCCTATTTTAAGGTGTGACTCTGAAATTATTCGTTTGCTTAGTGAAAGCTATAGCTATTATTTGTACCAGACTAAAAACTTTCCATGGGAAGATCCTCCCCAACCTAAACTCTCAAACCTGCAACAGTCGGTATTGGATATCGCAACCGGTTTAGCAGGATTCAGCAGAATCTATTCTTGGCCAGAAAACTTTCCACAGTTGATGCTGTCTGATCGTGATCCTTTTATCATGAGTGGCTTGTCTCATTTTCTAGAGCTTACAGGAAAAAAAAATGTTGTTCTTGTGGAGGCAGATTTCCCCACGAAACCTCCACAAGGGATGAAGTTTGGTTTTATTATGGTTAATAAATTTTTGCATCACTTGCAAAGATCAGACAGAGTGAGTTTTTTAAAATGGTCCATGAGTGTATTGGATTCAGGTGGGGTGTTAGAGATTTTGGATACAGACCTAGAGCATTACATAGTTGAACAGTCCGATCAGACTGAGTTTAAAAAAAAGCTAACAGTAGGATATTTGGAAACTTTGGTAGAAATAGAAAGGGATTATACGGATACTCTAAAGATTGATGTTCAAGGTGCGGGATTTCGAATAATCCATTTTGACTGTAGGAACTATTGCGATGAAACAGACGCGTTTAGCCAAAACCAAGGTGATATTCTTTCATTAAAATTTAAAGGGCTAGAAATTATTGCAGAAAAGTCAGCTTGAAAATATATGGAAAGTTTTTTTATTTAAACTAATCAGTTTGTTTAAGTGAGCGTTTAATTGTTTTCCAGTTTCCTTGTATAGCTTTTTCCGCTTTTGTTTCCATGGCTCGGTATGTTTTTGCCATTTTTACTCCAAGCGGTGTTAGAGAAGCTCCCCCACCTTTTTTCCCTCCGGCAGAGCCCCTCACTAGATATGATTCAAAGGTTTTGTTCATAGTGTCAACAAGAGTCCAAGCCCGGCGATAGCTTAGTCCTAACTTCCGGGCAGCTTTAGAAATAGAACCAGATCGTTCAATTTCCTCCAAAAGGGCTACCTTGCCTGGGCCTAAAGCTATTTGATCCCCAGACAATACCCTTATGCGAGTTAGATATTTTAGTTTTTCTTTAGTTGCCAATGAGACTCTCGTTTAAAAAACTGTTTACGACTAGTCAAATTCCATAAACCGCTCTTCAGTTTCTAGCACTTGAATAACCATTGATATAAAGGGTGGTAGTCATATTTTTGCAATAGGACGATTATGAAAGACTTTTCTAGAAAATCTACCAAAAAAATAGCTGCATGGGTGTTTAACTGGGTTGGGTATGAGGATAGATTGTGTGATGGCATTAGTTATGATCTGCTATAGCATAAAGAAACTATACAATCTTAAAAATTACTTGGTCTACCTTGCGAGAGAGTATCGAAAGCTTTTAGGTTCTAAATAGAGAACCTTTATTAATCACATTATAGAAGGAGGGCGCAATGAAAAGGTTTATTTGTGTGTTTGTTTTTGTAGCAATGGTTGCTTTTGTTGGATGTGCGACAACTGGTGGAGGTGCGGGAGGATCTACTGGAGAGTCTAAGTCTAAATTAAGCGAAGCAGATTTACAAAGAATGGGTATTACGCATGGTGGGTATGGCAATAGTAACTAATCTTAAGCTTTAGTTT
>JAPYPK010000014.1:0-15686 GCA_029937655.1 Nitrospinaceae bacterium | reverse complement strand
ATGGGTATTACGCATGGTGGGTATGGCAATAGTAACTAATCTTAAGCTTTAGTTTTTAGCTAGAAGTTTAAAAAGAACCAATTATTTAGGTTTATGGATAAAACAATTCAGGATTTTAAAGTAGTCAAAAAATCAAACAAGCTAGGAAAAATGAGATCGGCTCCACTGAAATCAATATTTTGATTCAGTTGATTGCGAATGATAATACATGACATGCCGGCGGCTTTAGAGGCAGACAATCCTTTGAGTGCATCTTCGATTACAATGCATTTGGATGCGGAACATTGAAGTGCCTTGGCAGCGTTTAAAAAAATTTCTGGATGGGGTTTTTCTTTCTTGGCAGACTCCTTGCCTAGAATTTTATCGAATAAATGTGCAACTCCAGCATTCTCGAGAATAGCACCAATGTCATGTTTCCATGAACCAGATGCAATTGCTACTGGGTAACTAGTTTTAAATAGCTCTATTATTTCAACAGATTCTGGGAATAATTTAATGTCTCCATTTTGGCAATACCTTGAATACACTTCAAATTTTTGTTGACGTAACTTAATTGGATCGATGTCTAGTTGAAGATTATGGCGGTCAATTTCTCCAGCAATGCCTTTCCCTTTAGATGTCCACTCTATCCAATACTCATTTTTATCAAGACTATGTCCATATCTTTGGAATACTTCGTTATAGGCTAGATAGTGGTAAGGTTCTGAGTCTGCAAGAAGGCCATCAAAATCAAAAATTACCCCGCTGCTTTTTTTTAGCAATAGTTTTGTTCTTGTGAGCAGGGAGGTTGCCATGGAAGAAGGCATAAGTGATTTTCTTGGAGTTAGCGAAGTATTTGCCCGAACCTATCGAATCTGACCCAACTATCTTCCGCATTCCAGGACCAGTAGATAACGAGAGCCTTGCCTTTAATTTTATTTATTTCGAGAAACCCCCAGAACCGGCTGTCCTGACTATTTTCTCTGTTGTCACCCATCATGAATAAATGTCCAGGGGGTACCACGATAGGCCCAAAATCATCTCTTGGGACAAGGCGAGTTTTTTGAGGCATCTCAGTATGTCGAGCATGTTTTTCATTAATGAGTTTTTCGTTGATAAAAACTTTTTGTTGCCGGACTTCTAGTAGGTCGCCTGGTATTCCGATAACTCGTTTAATAAAGTCTCTGTTTTCATTTTTCGGATATTTAAAAACAATAACATCTTCTCTATTGGGAGTTTTTTGAAATAACACGATGTCATCAAAAAGCTTTATGTTGAAAAATGGAATGATATTTGGAATATGAACTCCGTATGCGAATTTAGATACAAGAATGTGATCGCCGATCAGGAGAGTATTTTTCATGGACCCTGAAGGAATTTTGAACGCTTGAATAATAAAAGTACGGATAAATAATGCTAGCAAAAGGGCAATAAAAATTGCCTCCGCGTACTCCCGGAAAAGACTTTTATTTTTTTTCTTAACGCTTGAATTGTTTTGGTTGGGGGGGTTATTTTCCATCGGTCCTTAAAACGGCTAAAAAAGCTTCTTGCGGGACTTCTACTCTGCCCACTAGTTTCATTTTCTTTTTGCCGGCCTTTTGTTTTTCCAGTAATTTTCGCTTACGAGTGATATCCCCGCCATAGCATTTTGCAAGAACATTTTTCCTTAGTGCCTTAACTGATTCGCGGGCAATGATTTTGCTTCCGATCGCAGCTTGTATCGCAACCTCAAACATTTGTCGGGGAATTTTTTCTTTAAGTTTTTTTGCTAATTCTCGTCCTTGATAAGGTGCCTTATCAGTATGAATTATTAGAGATAGGGCATCAACCACCTCGCCATTTAAAAGAATATCTAGTTTGACCAGCTTTGAGGTGCGGAAATCGAGAAATTCGTAATCAAAAGATGCGTATCCTTGAGTAGTTGATTTAAGTTGATCGTAAAAGTCTAGTACGATTTCACTGAAAGGTAATTCGTATTGTAGCAATACGGTATTAGGATTCAAGTATTCCATCTTAATTTGAATTCCACGTCGATCACGTGCAAGAGACATTATTGTCCCAATGTACTGTTCAGGTGTAATGATTGTCCCCAATACATAAGGTTCTTTCATATGGTCCACGCTACGCATTTCTTTTAGTTTTGCTGGGTTATCTAGCATGATGGTTGACTGGTCAGCAGAATAAACTTTGTATGCTACGCTAGGTGCAGTGGTGAGCAGATCAACATTATATTCTCTTTCAAGTCGTTCACGGATGATCTCCATATGTAAAAGTCCAAGAAAGCCACAACGGAATCCGAATCCTAATGCTTGCGAAGACTCTGGTTCGTAGGTGAATGAGGAGTCGTTTAGTTTTAATTTTTTTAATGCGTCACGTAGCAGTTCGTACTGGTCTCCTGATATGGGATATAGTCCACTAAACACCATGGGCTTGGCTTCTTTGTACCCTAAAAGAGGTTTGTTTGTAGGGCGGTTTGATTCCGTTATGGTGTCGCCAATTTTTGTTTGATCCATTTCCTTGATTGCTGCGATCACATATCCCACCTCTCCTGCTTGTAGTGATTTGCTTTTCTTTTGTGAGGGGGTAAAGGTTCCTACTTCCTCTACATCAAACTCTGCGCCCGAGGACATGAAGCGAATGCGCATACCAATTTTTAAACATCCTTCAACAACGCGAATCAATACAATTACTCCCCGGTAAGAATCATACCAAGCGTCAAATAAAAGAGCTTGGAGAGGTTTTTCACTGTTGCCGGTAGGCGCAGGAATAAACTTTACTACTGCTTTCATCACATCTTCGATGCCAAGTCCTTCTTTAGCGCTAGTTAATACAGCTTGATCCGATTCGATTTGTAAAACATCTTCCAACTGCTCTTTAACTGAGTCAGGGTCAGCACTAGGCAGATCTATTTTGTTAATAACGGGAATGATGGCAAGATTATTTTGCGTCGCAAGGTTTACATTAGCAATGGTTTGAGCCTGGATCCCTTGGGTTGCATCGACTATCAGTAGAACCCCCTCACAGGCGGCTAGACTGCGAGATACTTCATAGGCAAAATCCACATGCCCAGGAGTATCGATCATATTGAAGGTGTAGATTTCACCGTTCTCGTCTTTATATTTAAGGCAAACGGTTTGCGCCTTAATAGTAATTCCCCGTTCACGCTCTAGGTCCATGCTATCAAGAACCTGTTCCCTCATTTCCCTTTTTTGTAGTCCCCCTGTGGAAAGTATGAGTTGGTCGGCAAGGGTTGATTTGCCGTGGTCTATATGAGCTATGATGGAGAAATTACGTATTCGACTTTGAGTCATTAATTAAATTCTTTAATTAAATTCGTTTGCGTGTTCAAGGAAAATCGGATTATCCCGTCACATGGGATTTGTTGTTTACACGAGAAGGAAATTTCTTCATTGATTGGAGTATATTATTCCACTCATTGTATCTGGTTTTAATGGCTTCGTAGTCAGAGTCCCGATCTATATCCAGAGCGGCTCCCGGATAAGGGACTTCTAGGCCCTTGAATCTCGTATTGAGTAGGCTAGATATGCAGTTTTCCATATCTTTTTTCGCAGTCCACTTTTTAAAGTATTTCACTGGTAACTTCCAACCGATTGATGCAAAAAACTGACATAATTGAAGTCCAATGTAACAACGGTAGTACTTAAGTTTAATTTTCCCAAGTAAATTGCGACCAAACAGTACAATTTTTTTAAAATCCCTCTGGTAACGATATTGGTACATTTTTTGTACATATTCTCTATTACCTATGCGCAGGGGTTTTACCAGATGAAGATTGTTGATTCTATAGTTATTTTCTCTAAGGTGTAGATAAGCCATTTTGATTCCGGGCAAGCTTCCCGTTGGGTAAAATTGTTTTAATGATTCCTCTGGGATTAGCCCTAGAATGTGATCATAATTGTTGGTGTCACTGTGTGAGATAAAATACTCTACTTCATGAGGTGTGAGCAAGGGGGAGTCGCAAGGGACGATTAAAACAGATTTATCTTTATTTTGCGAAACCTCCAAGTCAACCGTTAGTGAATCTTTTCCACGTGAAATTGTTTTTAAAAATGTTTGAAAAATATTTTCGTAAAGATTGGTTTGTTGTTCAATTAGGTGGATAGTTTTTGGGTAGCAAAAGTCAACTCCTGAGTCGCCGAGAGTTTGCTTAAGTTTATTTTTAGACCCTACAATATATATATCTTTTATTGATTCGACTTGTTGTAATGCTTCAACAACATAACTAATAATGCATTTACCATTGATTTCTAGAAAGGCTTTATGTTGATGGTACACTTTGTAGCTAGATTCTCCTTCTCCTGCTAACAGGATTGCATCATATTTTTCATCTGAATATTGGGTAGAGTCATTCATCAAGCGCGCAGGAATTAAAGTTTTTAGTTCGACTGAGCATTGTATAACCTTTTTGTTATATTAGCCATCCACGATAGTGAAGTTTTTAGTTTTTCTTTTATGGTTAAACTGTTTCACCTCCAACTTATTTGGCAAAGACTGCGCTTTTTGATTCATGGGTACTTCGTTTACGGGAATTAGTAAATCGAATTAGTTTTATCCCTTGTGCTATTTCGTGAAAGAGTGGTATAGAAAACGACTTTACTGTAAAAATATTTTGGAGTTTATTTTTTGTAAACAGTAGTAGATTTAAAACCCATGATTCAAAATATCACTACAAACTTAAAAGTCACCCCACTGCTAGACCTTCACAGAGAACTAGGGGCAAAATTGGTTTCTTTTGCAGGGTGGAACATGCCCATTCAGTTTTCTGGAGTTATGAGTGAACATACTTGCGTTAGGGAAAAGGTAGGGTTGTTTGATGTCAGTCATATGGGAGAAATCGAAGTTGAAGGAAAAGATGCTAAAAAGTTTTTACAATTTTTACTTTCGAATAATATGGAGAAAATGTTTGACGGGTCGATACTTTATAGCCTCATGTGTTATGAAACCGGTGGAGTGGTAGACGACTTACTGGTTTATCGATTTTCGGAAAACCATTATTTTCTCTGCGTCAACGCATCTAATTCTGCTAAGGATTACGAATGGATTGCGAGGCACGCATCTTCTTTCAATGTTAATATAAAAAATATAAGTTCCGAGACATCGCAGTTGGCATTGCAAGGGCCTGAAGCCAAAAACGTATTGCAGACCTTATGCGATGTTTCCTTGAATGACCTCCCTTATTATAATTTTAAAAAGGGTAGGGTGAATAATGTGGAGAGTATTATTTCTCGAACTGGATATACTGGAGAAGACGGATTTGAATTGTACCTTTCTCCTGAAAAAGTTTCAGGGATTTTTCGATTGCTCATGGAACAAGGCAGTCCATATGGTATCCAACCAATTGGACTTGGTGCGCGAGACACTTTGCGTATAGAAATGGGATATCCTTTGTATGGGAATGAAATTGATGACAATCCTACGCCTTTAGACGCGGGGTTAGGTTGGGTTGTCAAGTTTGATAAAGGGGAATTTCTTGGTAGAGGACCTTTGTTAAAACAAAAGGAACAAGGAAGATCGAGGCGAAAGCTAGTGGGTGTGAAATTACTCACTCGCGGTGTTCCTCGAGCACATTATCAGGTATTGAAAAATGGTGAACCCGTGGGAGAGGTTACTAGTGGGACATTTTCGCCTACCTTAAACATGGGGATAGGATTGTGTTATCTGTCAAGAGAATATTCTGATGTCGGTAATCACGTGGATATAAAAATTAGGGACCAGTTGGTTTCTGCCGAAGTAGTCAAATTGCCATTTGTTCCTAGTCGCGTTAAAAAACAATGAACATTTTTATAAATAATTTTAAATTGATTAGAAGGGGGAATCATGAAAATCCCGAATGATCTTCATTACACGATTGAGCATGAGTGGATTCGGTTGAAAAATAACCGGGCTACTATCGGGATTACCGATTTCGCTCAAGGTCAACTGGGCGATGTTGTTTTCATAGAACTTCCAGCAGAAGGGACAGAGCTTACAAAAGAAAACACATTTGGCGTGGTGGAATCCGTGAAAACAGTTTCTGATATTTATGTCCCTATGACTGGCAAGGTAGTGGCGGTCAACAAAGATCTGGAATCCCAGCCTGAATTGGTGAATAGTGACCCCTATGGTCAGGGGTGGATGATAGAAATAGAGTTTTCAAACTCTAGTCCCGAACAGGGTTTACTGAGTGCGGATCAATACAGAGAACAGTGTAAAAGCCAGGAATGATAAGTTACTTACCGTATATATAATACTAAATTATGCGTTTCATCCCTCATACCGAACGAGATATTCGTGAGATGCTGGAGACTATTGGTGTCCAGGATGTAGATCAACTGTTCGCAGGTATCCCTGACGATTTACAATTGGGCAACAAACATCTTGACCTGCCAGCAGCCCTTTCTGAAAGTGAAGTTATCAGCGCGCTGCGTCAAATACAAATGCGAAACCCAGATGCGGAAGAGATTTCGTCATTCCTTGGTGCAGGTGCGTATAGGCATTATAGCCCGGCTGTTGTAGGTAGTCTTATACAGCGAGGTGAGTTTTCTACTAGCTATACTCCCTATCAAGCTGAGGTCAGTCAGGGGACCCTTCAGGCTATCTTTGAATTCCAAACAATGATTGCCATGCTAACAGGAATGGATGTGGTCAACGCTTCTATGTACGATGGCGCGTCCGCACTTGCAGAGGCTATTCTTATGGCTAACCGGATAAACCAGCAAAAAGAATATCTGATTGCTTCAGCGGTTCATCCAGAATACCGGCAGACCGCAGAGACTTATTTGAGGGGAACAGACAACCAATTAATAAGTGTTCCATACAGCTCAGATGGTAGAACTGACTTTGAGTTCATTAGAGCTAACCTGAGCGACAGAACTTCCGCGGTAGTATTACAAAGCCCGAATTTTTTTGGCATAGTGGAAGAGTATGAACAACTAAGTAGGGAATTAAAAGAACAGAATACTTTGCTGATCGTTGTAGTGGCTGAACCACTTTCCCTTGGTATATTAAAACCACCAGGTGAGAGAGACGCAGACATTGTTGTTGGGGAAGCTCAATCGTTTGGGTTGCCTGTCTCCTATGGTGGGCCTTATGTCGGTTTTTTTGCAACTCGCGAAAAATTTGTTAGACAAATGCCTGGTCGATTAGCTGGCGAGACTATCGACAGGAAAGGACGCAGATCATTTGTCCTTACACTTTCAACTCGAGAGCAATTTATTCGACGGGAACGAGCCACATCTAATATCTGTACCAATCAAGGGTTGTGTATGTTAGCTGTTACTATTTATCTAGCGGTGATGGGCAAGCAAGGACTACGTGAATTGGCTTTGCTTAATTTGAGAAAAGCCGACTACCTTAAAAATAAACTATCCAAGGTGAAAGGGTTCTCGGTCCGTTTTAACGCGGATACTTTTAATGAGATTGTTCTAAAATGTCCCAGGCCTGCTACTGAGATTAGAGACGCTTTACTGGAATATAAGATTATTGCTGGGCTTCCACTTGGTGACCATTATCACGAACTTGCAGATAGTCTTCTGATTTGCGTTACAGAACTGAATACAGTTGAAACTATAGATCGACTCGCCGAAAAACTGGGGATGGCTTAGGTGGGTAGCAGTTATAGCATCTGTGCCAATTCTTCTGCTGGGTAAGTGAAAATTTCTGAAAGAGTAGGGTGGTAATGAGGTAGTTTAGCTAGGTCATGCACCGTTCCTCTGAAATGCATTAGGGTAACCATCTGGTGAATCATTTCTCCAGCTTCAGGGCCAACCACATGTGCTCCAATAATTTCTCCGCTATCGGGAGAACATAAGATCTTTACATGACCATGAGTTTCTCCCAGGCATAATGACTTGCCATGATCGTCAAAAGGATACGTTGCCTTTAGATAAAGAATGCTTAACTTCTGGCATTCTTTTTCTGATAGACCGACGCTGGCCACAGGTGGATCGGTAAAAGTTATGCTGAGTTTTAATCTTTCGTCGAATTGACGTGTATCCTCTTGAGTTGCGTTATGTGCAGCTATTTCCCCCTGATCTATAGCAATATGAACAATTTCATGGAGGCCATTGACATCACCTACTGCAAAGATATGAGGAACGTTTGTCCTCATCTCCTGGTCGACTTCGATTCTTCCTTGATTTACATTAACCGAGGCCGCTGATAAATTTAGTCCATCAATATTTGGTTTTCTCCCGAGAGCCTGCAAAATTGTACTTGCGTTTGCAGATTTTTCTTTACCCTCGTGTGAAAAGAAAACAGTGCTACCATGTCTAGATTTCTCAACTCGTAATAGCTTTGTCCCCGTATAGACTTCCATCCCTTCTTCTCGAAAACGCGTTTCGACTGGACACGCCAAGTCCTCATCTCCTTTCGAAAGAATATAATCGCTTCGTTGAACAAGAGTGGTTTGCGTTCCTATCCGACAAAAAAACTGGGCTAACTCAACGGCAACGGGCCCAGCTCCTAGAACGATCATGGATTCGGGTGTTTCTCTTAATTCCAGAACGTCATCGCTGGTGAGAAAACCAACCTTAGCCAAGCCTGGAATAGGAAACTCTGCCGTCGTAGAGCCGGTAGCTATGATAAAGTTTTTTGCTGATAACACTCGTTTGCCCACTTTAAGCTTATGTGGAGAGAGAAATGAGGCGTGTTCTTCAATCAGTGTGAATTTTGGATCATTCAATTGCTCGACGCGGTAGCTGGCAAACTCATTGATCAGTCGGATTTTGCGGTCATTGATCAATGAGAGATCGGCTGAGGGGTTTGAAACCGAGAGACCAAATTCTTTGGCTCGATGCATAAGAGCAAGAACATCTGACGATCGGAGGATGGTCTTGGTTGGCATACAGCCACGAAGAATACAAAGCCCGCCAAGCGGGCCTTTGTCGACAATGGCAACTTTGGCCCCTTTAGATTGGGCTGTGTTGGCAGCGGCGTACCCAGCGGAACCTCCACCGACAACAACTACATCAAAGCAGTCCATGAGTCATTAAACTTAAAGTGTTTGACATTCCTCAGCGGTAAGATTGAATTCCTTAAAACAATCTTTGAGAAGGCTTTTAGCATTGTTAATCATAAACTCATCACTGGTTTTTTCAAACATTTCAACAGCTTTCAGCAGGTGATGAATTGTTTCTTTTCCCCGCTTGAGTGAATAAGATAGCATCGCAAGATTGCTGTGTGCCTTGGCAAATTCTGGGTTCAAACGGATTGCCTCATTGTAATGCTGGAATGCATCGTCTATTTCTCCAATTAGATTGCAAACGACAGCAAGGCTGTAGTGGACCATTGGCGATTCTGGTTTCAAGCGCAGGGCTTCCCTGAAGTGGCGCGCCGCTTCAATATTCATGGGGAGCTTTCCATAACGTATTCCTAGGTTAAATTGAGCTAAGAAATGATCTGGGTCAACTTCGATGGCGTTTTTATAGGATTCGAGACAGGTTCTCGGGTCACCAAGTTTGCTAGCGGCAAGTCCTTCCTGAAACCATTGTTCAGCCGATTTTTTTGGTTCTATATTTGTTGTCATATTATTTTGCACTCGTTAAAAATCAAGAATTATAAAATAAAATTATTTAAATCGGGTCTGTATCTGGTTATAGATTAGTAGTTATGCTACCTTATTACTATCCGTGCGACAAGAGGGACTGCCTCCTGACTAATATATTAATAATTTAAGACATGTTTTTATGCCGGCAGAAGTAGGGACAGATGAAGAACGTGTTATGCTTGGGAAGTGGATCCAAAAAGGTCAGGGCCTTATAGTTGGGGGCTCTCCTTTAGGTGGTGCTTATCTGGATCTTAATATTGAGCGCCCAAAGGATGTTCAAGAAAAATCTCAAGAATACGTCAAGTTTGACCACCATGCAGCGGAAGAGTTGCCTCACCTAAAAGGACGGTTTCGATACGAGTTGGAAAAATATTACCGAGATCGATACGGTCCCTACCTACCAAAAGATTAAATATCCCTTCATGTCTAAGGTTAAAATATCAGAATTAAAAGACGCTCCCTCAGAGGGGTCGGGCAAACAAATCAACCTCACCCACCCATTTACTGAGACGAAGTATGTCTTGGCAATATTTTGCGTTGAAGAAAAATATTATGTAATGACTGACGAATGCAGAATGTGCGGAGGGAGCCTTGGTCGTTTACCAGACCTTCGAGGAATGTTTGCTGCTTGTAGTAAAGAGGAATGCCTATGGAATATCAGACGAGGAAGTTGTAAGTTTGATCGTTCGTCAGTTACCCCTACCTATCGAGTTTCTGTTATGGAAGATGGCCTTTACATCGAGATCTAGTAAGGTTAGTCATGCATTGAAGTAACTTCTAAGCATTCTTATACTCCCAGTTTTCAAAATTTTTTTTATAGGTTAAGAGGGACTCTAGCGTAGGCGCCAAGCGTGAAACTTTTGCACCAATTTTAAAAGTTTTTTTGGCGCGTTATTTTTTTTCCAAGTACCAGCAACGAACTTATTTGCTTCTGCCATGGTAGGGTAAATGTGGATGGTGCCGAGAATTTTGTTAAGTCCGATCCCATGTTTCATTGCAGAGACATATTCGGTTATAAGGTTGCCGGCATTGCAACCCATAATTGTGGCCCCTAGGACACGGTCTTTTCTTGGTGCAGTTAATATTTTTATAAATCCATGGTCATCGCTGTCAATAATAGCTCGGTCAAGATCATCTATTCCATATCGGGTTACTTCATAATCGATGCCTTGCCTAGTGGCTTCTTTTTCATTGAGTCCGACTCGCGCGATTTCTGGATCTGTGAAGGTGCACCAGGGTATGACGCTATAATCGACCTTAAATTTTTTAAAAGGACTGAATAGTGCGTTTACTGCACAGTACCAAGCTTGATGCGCTGCCGTGTGTGTGAACTGATAAGGTCCAACCACATCACCGCAAGCATAGATATTTTTATGCGTGGTTGTCCGGAGATAGTTATCTACAATTATTCTATTATGCTGGTCGAACTCGACGCCAATATTCTCAAGGCCAAACCCTTTACTGTTAGCAGTTCTCCCAACCGCGATCAGTATCTGATCAAATTCAATACGTGCCTCCTGTCCCCCTTTATCGAAAACCATTGCTTGTTTTTTATTCTTGGTAACAATCGCTTTGCATGTTGTATCTGTATGTATGTCTATGCCTTCGCGTTCAAATTGTTGGCGGAGAGTTAGGCTGATTTCATTATCCTCGCGGGTAAGAATGTGGGGTGACATTTCAACTTGTGTTACACCACTACCTAATCGTGCGAAGCATTGTGCAAACTCTGACCCAATAGGTCCGCCGCCTACGATTAATAATTTCTTGGGTAACTCATGAATGTTCCACAAATTATCGGATGTGAGAAATTTTATTTTTTCCAATCCGTTAATGGGGGGTATGGTCGGGCGGGCCCCGGTTGCGACGATGATATTTTTTGTCGTGAGGATATTTCCGTTAAGCTCAATTTCGTGTGGTGACAGTATGTTTGCTTGACCAGAAAAGCAATCGACGCCAAGATCGGTATAACGTTTTACGCTATCGTGAGGTTCAATTTTTTTGATGATAGCTTGAACGCGCTCCATCGCTTCGGGAAAATCAAATTCAGCGGCCGCTGATTTAATTCCGAATTCTCGGTGCCGCTTGATATAGGAAAGAATTTTAGCGCTACGAATAAGAGCTTTACTCGGGACGCATCCGGTGTTGAGGCAATCACCGCCCATTTTATTCTTTTCTATTAGAGCAACTTTTGCTTTAGTGGCAGAGGCAATGTAAGCCGAAACTAGACCAGCTGAACCACCGCCGATAACGATAATATTGTAATCAAACTTTGCCATAAATAAAATCCCTCTCCTGATTACAGGCTATGCTCAGTGTCACATAAACCTATAAAAACATACAGCATGTAAAATAATTATTCCTTTGTTCGGGTTGGTATAGAATGATATTCATCCATGGTTTCTATGCAACGAATTGTCATGCACTGGTAATTTAGGCGTAGCTCCTGGGGGCTAAGCTGTGCCGCTTAAAAATTCACGCGCCACCTTCCCATAAAAAGTCGGGTTTGATGAAAAGGGAGCACTGCAGTTTCAATATTGCTTTTAGATTTCTATCTTTGTTATAACCTTTAAGGTGGTTTTGTTAAGATGATTGCTTTTTAAGGAGTTGATTAATTTTCATGGAAGTCAATAGTGAAGAGAATAATCTTGATGCATTTTTTAAAATGATTGATTCGATAGAAGATGATATCTCGGAAATGCTAGAGAGTGAAAATAGCGAATTGAGTGGATATGAATGCCTTGTAATTAGTTTTAATTGTCTGACTTTGTTTTGCCGGCAAGTTGAGATTGACTTTAGTCAAATTGAAGATCATTTCAGTGAGTCTGAGAAAACCCAGTCAGGTGAAAACACTTTGAGTTTTGATAGTAGTATTGATTTAAAAGAACATGGCGAGGTTGAAGCATTCAATGGGATGTTAGAGGGGGTAGAAAATACTCTTGCTGTTTTTGAAAAGCGTTGTAAAAAGACAGGGGAGTTATTTGATGAATGGAATTGTGTTTTTATAATGTATACCTGCCTGCGAAAATACTGCGACAAGACAAAAATCAACTACGGTGAGCTCATTCATGATGTTTTAAACCTCCAGTCGAATTTAGAAAAAAAGAAAAAATAGAACAGGAGGATACAAACACTTTGAATTGATAGATTAGAATTTTAGATGAAGGGAAGGTTGTCGTCACTTCTATACGATGGTTTTGAGTCTGCAAGCCAAAAACTCTAAAGAATCTTTTACTGTTATGACATTTTTGCAACCATGCAAGGTTCTTTTTTAAACAATTTTCAGACAAGTCCCATTTGTGGAGAATAGTTACTACAACTTCATGGCCTAATTTTATTAACTTTCATCATTTGAACCAAGTTCTTTTCATCACTCACCCAACAATAATGACTCTCTACTTTATGAGTATCTATAGTAAAAATGCCCGACCAACCTTTCTTGATAAGTCGATGCGAGTATTTATTACTTTTTTATTAGTCATTGGGAATATGCTTTAGTTTCTTAATTCTACTCAAAAGGATAAAAAACGGCAGGCATACAACATGCTAAAGTAACCGCCCTAAGTGCAAAAATAAAATCATATGTGCGAGTATCAACCATTAGGTCCCGCAGAATGTTCGGTAGGGTTTGCTCGAATTCGGCGCCGGCATGGCATAGGATTCGTTGCCCGCGACCTCGTCGAAGGGATGGCTTAAAACTGCCAGTAGTTCCGAGAAGGGCGCCATGTCTCCCTGACTGACTGCGGCGGTAAGGGCTTCTTCAACTTTATGATTTCGAGGAATATAGATTGGGTTGACCTGGTCCATTGCCTGCGCGACAGTTTCCGCGGCAACGCCATCTTTCTCTAGTCGCTTTCGCCAACGACGCGCCCAATCATCGAAGGCATCAGGCTCGTCGAACAGTTGCCGTATTTCGTCACTATGACCGCGTAAGTCTTGTGAAAGGCGGCGGAAGACGAGAGTAAAGTCCGCGTGTCCGCCTTCCATTACCAATAGTAGGTCGTTGATCAGTTCTAGGTCGCCAGGATCTTTTTCCAATAAACCGATCTTGGACCGCATCCCAGCCAGCCAGTATGCTTCATAGAGAGGTTGAATAGCCTTGACCTTGTCGGCCAGCAATTCGATGGCCCGGTCTTTGTCAGTGTCGATAAATCGGATTAGTGTTTCTGCTAAACGGTTCAGGTTCCAGGACAGGATCACCGGCTGGTTAGCATAGGCATAGCGGCCATGGGCATCGATTGAGCTAAACACTGTACCCGGTGCATAGGTATCCATAAAAGCACAGGGTCCGTAATCGATGGTTTCGCCAGAAATCGTCATGTTGTCGGTATTCATCACACCGTGGATGAAACCGATATTCATCCAGCGCGCCACTAGGGCTGCCTGGGCATCGGAGACGGCCTCGAAGAATGCGAGATATTGGTTTTCTGAATTGGCTGTTTCAGGATAATGCCGTGCGATGGCATAATCGGCGAGTTTACGGACTTTGTCAACGTCACCGCGCGCGGCGCCAAACTCGAAAGTTCCGATACGGATGTGGCTAGCTGCAACACGGGTTAGAACAGCACCGGGGAAAGGAATTTCCCTGTACACAGCATCCCCTGTGGTAACAGCTGCCAGGGCCCGTGTAGTCGGGACACCGAGTGCGTGCATGCTTTCACCGATCAGGTATTCGCGCAACACGGGGCCAAGAGCGGCTTTGCCATCCCCGCCTCGAGAAAATGGGGTGCGCCCCGACCCTTTTAATTGAATATCGCGGCGTTGTTGTAGGGTGTCGATCACCTCGCCGAGGAGAAGCGCTCGTCCATCCCCAAGTTGAGGCGCAAACCCACCAAACTGATGTCCAGCATAACCCTGAGCGAGTGGTTCTGAGCCTTCGGGTGTTACATTGCCAGAGAAAATTTCTAAACCTGCTTTTGAATCAAGAGATACCGGATCAAGACCGAGCTCTTTGGCCAACGCATGGTTGAATTGCAGCAGTTTTGGTGCAGACGCAGGTTCTGCTTGGCAGGAAACGAAAAAGCCTTCAAGGCTACGGGCGAAGCTGTTATCGAAGTTGAAGTACGGGATGATGCCACCTTTGAAAGAAAACTTTATTAAAAGTCCATACAGTTCATCTGAATGATAGTTGATGAAAACTTATTAAGTGGGTTATTTAAGTTTAGTTTTTAATTATTTTTGCATCTTGATAATAGATGCTGAAAACTTGTAAGTGGATTTTTTTATTTGGAAATTTTTAGAAAGACTTTATATATTGTGTTGTGTTGAAAATGTAACTCCCCCGGACTGACCTTCGTTTTGCTATCCATCTATCCTATAGAAAATTTCAAGTTTTAAGATTCAAAGCTCTTACGAAGCCTATCGAATACTCTTTCTTTTTGATGATTGTAGATGAATATTATTTCCATAACTATATTTTCCAATGCTTCCTGGTCAGTACCATTATCATCTATTGCGTATGGATGATCGTCATCTACTCCACAACCAAAATGTTTGGTAACTTCAGTTTTAATATAATTTTCCAGGTAATCTCGAGCATCTTGTTTTTCTTCTGCGGTTAAATCGTTTGATGCTTGATCTTTACAATATTTTTTTAAAGCATCAATACAATTTTCTTTTATATAATCTATCCACTTTATTGCTCTTTGATTGAAACTTGCCATTACTATCCTCCCTGCTTAACAAGACTTATAAATGGCAGATTATAACAGGGAAGTGTTAAAGAGGTTTATTTCAACTTTCTTTGCCCTTTGATATACTCCATGAGTTCTAGTGGTACTAGGAGTTCTTGGGAACTTTATCAAAGTTCATAAGATTATTTGACCCAGGCTCAAATACTAAGGGCAAACAGCTTGAACACTTTGTTAAGTGGTTCCTTAAGAATGACCCTGAGTGGTCAACCCAAGTAGATAAAGTTTGGTTATGGGATAACTATCCCAAACGTTGGGGCGGGACAGTGGTGTAGATCTTGCCTTCACACATAAAAATGGTGATGTGTGGGCAGTACAGGCAAAATGCTACTCTCCTGAAAATACAATTACTGAAACAGATATAGATACATTCATTAATGAGTCAGATAGAAGGAGATTTGAATGGTGTGAAAACTACTCCCATTCAATCGTTCCGGGTGGTTTCGAACTAATGTCGTAGACTACTCGATTGA
>JAPYPK010000130.1 GCA_029937655.1 Nitrospinaceae bacterium | reverse complement strand
TCCATTGTTGTTTCCCAAAGTTGCTGTGGATTCATCTCACCCAAACCTTTATAACGCTGAATCGCCATTCCTTTTTTTGCCATACCTAAAATAACTTCGAAGAGCTCATGTTTTGTTTCGGCATTCACCGTCTCTTTACCATTGACTAGTTGAAATGGTGGACAGTCTTTCTTTCTTAGAGGTTCATATACCTCAAGAATTTTTTGCACAATTAGAGAATCTAAAAACGCCGAATTAAAATCGATTCTAAACTCTCTTCCTTGATCTTGACCCAGTATAATCAACTCAAATAGGTTATTTGCAGAGTCAAAATTTACCTGCAAGGAAACATCTTTAACCTTTGAGTTTAGGTCAAACTTATTCTGATTGTGGGTTGTTTTTGTTATTATGTTTTCTTGGCTGGTTGTATCCAGCTCTAAATTAAACCGTTTTAATTTATTTGCCACGTCCCATTTAACCTCGCTGCCCTTCAAGAACTGGATAGGCAGATTCAGGTTTTCCCCGTTAAAATCTATGTGTTTTTTATTTTCTTCATTAATTAACTCGGCAAATAATTTAACCGTGACCTCAATGAGTTTTTCAATAGACTCAAAACATTTGCTATCTAAATTAAGCTTAACCAAGCCATTTAAAATTCTTTTTGGAATATGATTTTTTACGACACGTCTGAAATAGTCCTCGTAACGAACTAGATCGTTCACTAACTTTATGAGTTCTTTTCCCGAGTAGGTTCCCCCTCCATTTCCTTGAGCTATAACTTCCATCTCCTCTGTTCCCTGCTCAATCAAAAATTGAAATAAACTTTTCTCGTCTTTTAGATATTTTTCCTTTTTCCCTTTTTTTATTTTAAACAAAGGTGGTTGTGCAATGTACAGGTTGCCTGCTTTTATAAGAGCTTCCATTTGCCGATAAAAAAACGTCAGAAGCAAGGTCCTAATGTGGGCTCCATCGACGTCTGCATCAGTCATAATTATTACTTTATGATAGCGAAGTTTCCCCAGGTCGAAGTCCGACTTGATACCCGTTCCCAACGCCGTTATGAGAGTTCGGATCTCATCGCTGGCAAGCATTTTATCGTCACGAGCTTTTTCTACATTCAGGATTTTCCCCTTAATAGGCAAAATAGCTTGAAACCTGCGATCTCTTCCTTGCTTGGCTGAACCTCCCGCTGAATCTCCTTCGACGATATAGACTTCACAAAGAGAGGGGTCTTTTTCAGAGCAATCCGCTAGTTTTCCAGGTAAAGCACTTATTTCCAATGCATTTTTTCGTCGGACTAAATCTTTTGCTTTTTTGGCTGCTTCCCTTGCGGTAGCAGCGCTTATTGCTTTAGATACGATCTTTTTGGCTATATTTGGTTGTTCTTCAAACAGTTTTCCAAGTTGCTCGTTTACAATCTGCTCAACCATACCTTTTACTTCTGTATTTCCTAATTTTCCTTTAGTTTGTCCTTCGAATTGAGGCTCAGGTATTTTTATACTTAATACGGCAATTAAACCCTCTCTTACATCTTCTCCTGTAAGGCTAATGTCTCCATTTTTAAGCATTTTCCCTTGAGTTGCGTAACTATTAATCGTTCGAGTAAGTGCTGAACGGAATCCACTTAAATGCGTACCCCCATCTCGAGTATTAACATTGTTTACAAAAGTAAAAATTTCTTCGTTGTATCCATCGTTGTACATTAGCGCTAACTCTAAAATTCCGTCTTCTTTTTCCCGTTGAATATATATAGGTTCGGTATGCAGAGTTTTTTTGTTTTCACTAAGATGTTTTAAAAACGAAACAATTCCACCCTCATAATAAAATTCATTATCTTTCCCATCACGCTCATCACGAAAATGTATCTTCAACCCTTTATTTAAAAAAGAAAGTTCTCGCAATCGATTTGAAAGAGCATCGTAACCAAAACTTAATTCTGTAAAAATTGTAGCGTCCGGTACAAACGTTATTTTTGTGCCCGTTGTTTCGGTTTTTCCTGTTTGAGTAAGAGCTGTTACTGGTTTTCCTTTCTCGTAATTTTGAATATAGCTCTGTCCTCCCCGCTTTATCTCCAAGGCTAGATTCTTAGACAGGGCATTAACAACCGAAACACCTACACCATGCAGTCCTGCTGATACTTGATACGTATCTTTATCGAACTTACCCCCCGCGTGAAGTATGGTCATCACTACTTCGGCGGCTGAAATTTTCTTATCAGGATGAAGATCCACCGGGATACCGCGACCATCATCCGATACCGTCACACTATTATCTATATGAATAGTAACTTCTATCTCAGAACAATAACCCCCTATTGCTTCATCAACACTATTGTCCACTAACTCAAAAACTAGGTGGTTTAGACCATCGACACCTGTCCCACCTATGTACATTGCAGGTCGTTTTCTTACAGCCTCAAGCCCTTCTAAAATTTTTATATTTGTAGAGTCGTAAGATTTTTGTGGTTGTGTCATTTATGAAGGAGATTTAATTACTATTAATATTACTTAAAAGACTAATTAATAAACCTAGTAGTAGTAGTAGGGCCTGTAAATATGTGGAAAACCTCGTAACACCCTGAGAGATATATTAGAAACGTCTTTCTAAAATGAGTTAGTCGAAACTAAATCTTTAACGACAATGGAAGGGGTTTCTATCACCACAACATTATCCCTTATTATACCTTAAAACGTAGGGTTTATTCATTTTTTTCAACAATGTTTCTAAGGGTTTTTCCACTTTCAATGTTGGCGATGATATTATTGACGGTTTTTTTTAAGTCACTGTTTATGTTGATTAATTTTGATATTTTTGTGTTGGCAAAAATGACGGTCGTGTGATCTTTCCCTCCAAATCGGCGCCCAATTTCGGGAAGGGAAAGCTTGGTATGAGTGCGACACAAATACATCGCTATTTGTCGTGGAATAGATATATTGCGGGTCCTTTTTTTCGATTTTAAATCTGATATTTTTATTTCGAAGTTCTCTGCAACGGCAGACATGATGGTGGCTATATTAAAATTCTTATTTGCATCACAGATGAATTCTTGTAGCACTTCTTTGGTAAGTTCTAAGTTGATTTTTCGATTGGTAAATGAAGCATAGGCAATAACGCGTAAGAGCAGTCCTTCTAGTTCTCTAATGTTTGTTTTTATGTTACTAGCTACAAACGAGGCAACCTCTTCAGGTATAACTTGATTATGCATTTCTGCTTTTTTATAGATAATTGCAATTTTTGTTTCAAGGTCGGGTGGTTCAATATCTGCAACTAACCCCGCTTCAAACCGTGAGCGCAGTCTTTCTTCAACGCGATGTAGATCTTTAGGATAGCTATCGCTTGAAAGAATAACCTGTTTGTGTGCTTGGTAAAGAGTATTGAACGTGTAAAAAAACTCTTCTTGCGTTCTTTCTTTTCCCGCCAAGAACTGTATGTCGTCTACAAAGAGAACATCTAACGGCCGATAGCGACTTCTAAAGTTGCGCATATCATCTTGTTTTAAAGATTCAATAAGATCTACTGTAAAGCTTTCGGCTGACAGGTATCGTATCTTTGCGCTCGGGTTTTTAGCTAACATTGTATTACCCATCGCATGGAGTAGATGTGTTTTTCCTAAGCCAACGCCCCCGTATATGAATAGAGGGTTATAAGTGATCTTTGGATTATCGGCTACCGATAATGCCGCGGCATGAGCAAATTGGTTGCTTGACCCGACTACAAAGTTATCAAACGTATATTTAGGATTAACCGTAGAGGACGATGAGGGTAAAGAAACGGCGGTTTTTTCTTTATCGCGCTTCAGTTGGGGGGCTATTGGCTTATCTTGTTGATTTAACGTGTTGCCTTCCAGGATAAAGGTGACTATGATTGTTGGTTGGATAAAAGAATCAAGGGTAGATTGCATCATGTCCAGGTAGTTTTGTTCTAAGCAATCTTTATAAAAAGTATTTGGCACGGTTAAGATTAGCTCGTGCTGTGTTATAGCATGCAACCGTATGGGCTCAAACCAGATGGAATAGTTTTCGGCTGAGATTTTTTCTTTTATTCTGGTGTGACATTCCTTCCAAATATTGTCATTTATACTTGTCACGGAAG
>JAPYPK010000129.1 GCA_029937655.1 Nitrospinaceae bacterium | reverse complement strand
GTCAGGAAAGGGAGGGCAGTCCCACTCTGAATAAACTCTGGAGACAGTCCTCATGCCCGATGTGTTTCAAAGCGGGCTAAAAACACGCAAGAATCGCCCCATCGACACCACCTCAGGCCTTTAAACGTAGTCCTACTATCTTCAACTTTTACCATACCCCTATAAGAGCAATTAACATGCCAAATATACCACCCCCACAATACCGCCTAACTCATTTAAATAAAATAGTTTACGAAGTCAGTTTTTTCCTACCCGTGGGCACACCACACACTATGTTTCATGATTTAAACATTTTGTTTCATTTTCTTGTAAAGTGTTTCATTTTCTTGAGTTTTAAAGGGCTGACTAGGGTTTATTTGAACTTCCAAAAGTCTTTTGAGTTTTAAAGTTTTTGGATATAAATTTACTTTTCAAGCTCTACAAACAAAAATAACTCCTGCTTGACAAAAGATAGGCTCTTGTTATACCTTCTACTGCGTTTGAAAATCAATAACTCGTTATTAGTCAATATCCTATAATGTGTAGGAATATTCCTAACGCCTCGGAGAAGATCTTTGAAGGGATTTTTTTTAAAAGAAGGTGCCCTGGATAAAAAGCTAGGTGACCTGAACGATGAAATGCTGGAAGCGGTATTCAATCAGATCGGAGATGCTGTGTGCGTCTTTGATAGAGACTTTAACATTTTGTTTCAAAGCCCGCTTCATATTAAATGGTTTGATAAATTAGAAGAGTTTATATGTTTTAAACGCGTTGACGAAATTAAACCCAACCAAACTATAAAAACCATAACCAACGGAACCAAATCACCATTACATTTAGAGGTTTCTACATTCCCAATCAAAAACGATGAAGGTGCATGTGTTGCCGGAATCAACATCGTTCGCAATATATCGCATACAATGGACTTGGAAGAGAAGTCTAAGGAACTAGCCCTGTTCAAACAACTGCAATTAGATAAATTAGAATTAAAAACAATTATTGGGAATTCAAAACCTATTCAGAAAGTCCTTGAGGGAATTCACAAGATAAGCAAGCTGGACACGGTAGTTTATATTCAAGGGGGGACAGGAACCGGTAAGGAGCTTGTCGCCCGCGCTATCCATAAACTTAGCTTACGATCGAAAAAACCATTTCTTGCTATCAACTGTGGAGCTTTATCTGAAACCCTTTTAGACTCAGAGCTTTTTGGCCATACCAAAGGCGCGTTCACGGGAGCAGACTCGGAATCCATCGGACTGTTTGAAGCCGCGGATGGGGGAACATTGTTCCTCGACGAAATTGGCGAAATGTCCACAGGAACTCAGGTCAAGTTACTTCGAGTTTTACAGGATGGCGAAGTTAGAAAACTCGGAACCACCACCAGTAAAAAAGTAAACGTCCGTGTAATAACCGCAACCCATCGTGATATAGCAAAGCTGGTTGTTGAAAATAAGTTCCGAGAAGATCTATTTTATCGCATTCATGTATTTTCTATACGTACACCAACGCTAAAAGAACGCAGTGATGACATTCTCTTACTGGCAGAAAATTTTCTACAAGAATTCGCGCGACAACAAAATAAGATAGTTCGTAAGATCTCAGACGAAGCCATACTGTTACTCAAAAGGTATTCATGGCCGGGAAACATACGTGAACTCCGCAACATCATAGAACGTGCTACCATTCTCTGCGAATCTGATGCTCTACAACCAAGTGATTTACCTGTTGCCATCCTAAATAATGAAAACGGGAAAACTTTATCGAATGAGCTAGTTACCCTCCAAGCAGGCGGCGATCCTCACAAAATGAAAATCCTTGCCTCACTTGAAAAAAATCGCTGGAACAAAACACTTGCAGCTAAAGATCTCAATATATCCAGGGCCACGTTGTGGAGAAAAATGAAAGCATATTCCCTGCACAATAATTAAATTTTACGCAGGCCAGGTACTTACACATTGCCTTTGAAATTCCTGTTTGCTGTCGTGTTGGAATCAGATTTATGGTTATGCTAGTATTCGTAGATTGTTTTCACTATTCAAATACATTTGTTAATGAACGAACCTAGAGTTCGTGTTCACTCGAACTGACTTTTCTATTTAATTCAATTTTTAGTTTGCCGCAAAGTTTCATGCCAAAAAATCGTATAGCCATATACCCTGGAACGTTTGATCCTGTAACTAATGGACATATTGATATTATTAGCAGGGCGCTTAATATTTGTGATTACTTGATTGTTTCAGTCGCCCTGAACCCCGCAAAAAACCCGTTATTTTCCATTGAACAACGTGTTGATTTTATAAAAAAAGGGACCCATGGTCTTAATAATGTCAACGTCCTTCCTTTCGATAACTTGTTGACCGATTTTGCGCGAGAAAATAACGCCTCGGTAATCATTAAAGGGCTTCGAGCTGTGAGCGATTTTGAGTATGAACTTCAAATGGGACTAATGAACAGAAACCTAGACCAATCTATCGAAACTTTGTTCATGATTCCAAGCCAGGAATATTCTTTTTTAAGTTCCAACTTCATCAAGGAAATTGCAAAACACGGTGGCGATATTCATAAACTAGTTCCAAAAACCGTAGCTGAAAAACTATCAAGGATTGATCTGTGAAATTTTCTAAAAAGATTCAAAGAATTCAGCCTTCTATGACCTTGGCGGTTGATGCTAAGGCAAAGGAACTTCGTGCCAATGGCGTAAATATCATTGGCTTTGGGGCAGGGGAGCCAGACTTTGATACGCCCGACAAAATTAAGAAAGCCGGAATTGCGGCCATTGAAACGAACATGACACACTACACTCCGGTCGGGGGCATCGATGCGCTCAAACAAGCCATTGTAAACAAGTTTGAACGCGACAATAATCTTTTTTATGAAAAAAATCAGATTCTGGTGTCATGTGGAGCCAAACATTCGCTTTTCAATATAGCTCAAGTGCTCTGGGAAGAGGGGGACGAGATAATCGTACCTGCTCCCTATTGGGTTTCCTACCCGGACATTATCCGGTATGCGGGCGCTAAACCAGTAATAATTAATACTCTTAGCGCGAATGAATTCAAAATCACACCCGATCAAATAAGCTCTGCAGTCACGGCAAATACCCGGGCTATCATCATTAACAGCCCGTCCAATCCAACTGGTTCAGCCTATAGTAAAAAAGAATTGGAAGGGATAGCAGAGTGTGCTCTAAGTAACAAACTATTGATCGTTTCGGATGAAATTTATGAAAAAATTGTATTTGACGGATTTGAGCAGCACAGCATTTGCTCGATCGGAAAGGAAGTACAAAATAACTCCATTCTGATTAACGGAGTTTCTAAAAGTTACGCGATGACTGGTTGGCGTATAGGTTACCTTGCCGCTAATGATGAAATTGTAAAACAAGCCGGAAAACTTCAAGGTCAGTCTACTTCCAACCCAACCTCCATTTCACAAGTGGCAAGCATTACAGCGCTCAATGATACAGATTCGGATGTAAGACAAATGATTGAGGAATTTCAGAAAAGAAGAGACACTATTTTGAACTGTTTACTAAGAATTCCATTTGTAGAGTGTTACAAGCCAGTAGGTTCTTTTTATACGTTCCCCGACTTTTCAGCTTTTTATGGCAAATCTTTCAAAGGGGAAAAAATAGAGGGCTCTATGCAGCTGGCAAATTTTTTATTGGACGAAGGAAAAGTCGCGCTAGTTCCCGGTATAGCATTTGGTGCTGAAAAAAACTTAAGGCTTTCCTTTGCTGCTTCCATGGATACCATCATACAAGGTGTTGATCGGATTACTAAAGCACTTGATCTACTTGAGTAAGTCAACACTCTACCCAATGAAATTCACCTAACAGGGCTGACAACCTAAATTGGAAGGGGTTCAGTTTTTTCTTAAACTACAGACTAAGTCGTAGTCTGTGCCTTCGGAGATACGCCTTGGTCCTCTTTGAACTCAAAAACCATTCTTTCAATATTTTTGCGGCAACGTTTAGCCTTACAGTTACCTGTACCTACCCGTATCGTCCTGCGTAAGGCCTCAAACGACAAAGCACCGTCTTCCATCGCCTTTAAAATTGTTCCGCCCTTGATACTGCGGCAAATACAAATTTTCTT
>JAPYPK010000013.1:4851-24971 GCA_029937655.1 Nitrospinaceae bacterium | reverse complement strand
TTAGATAAAATTCTAGCCTAATGCTCGTCCACGCTTTTAAGTCTTAGTGTGAGTGGTTGCGATTCTTTTTCCTTAACAATAGTTTTTGCCTCTTTAAGGAAAAATAAAAAGCATGATCAAAACTTCTATTTTGTTTAAAAAATACTTGCAGTAGTAGTTACCTTTGATGTGATGTGGGTTCTTTTCTTGTGTCAGTGATTAGGTGTTGCCGCTTTTCTTGATTTATGTAAAAGGAAAGTAAGTTAATAAAACAAAAGATGAATAGGAACGCGCTTTACCATGCAAGGAGGATGTGTTGACTGATTTGCCGCCTTTATTCAAGAGTAAAATTTTTGTACTAGTGGGTGGTTTGATATTATTTTCAATTGTTTTGTTTATGCCACTTCCAGAGGGAATGACTTTTTCTGGGAAACGATTCTTGGCAGTCATTGTTTTGATGGCCTGCTGGTGGATTGGTGAGGGGACTGCTATCGCTGTTACAGCGCTCCTCCCTCTAATTCTTTTTCCGCTGTTGGGAATCATGTCGAGTAAACAGGTTGCGCCTAACTATGCCAACCACTTCGTGTTTCTTTTCTTAGGTGGATTTATGATTGCGTTGGCTATGGAGAAATGGAATTTTCATAAGCGCTTAGCATTATGGATTATTGTGCTGATAGGAGTAGGAATTAAACGGATCGTGCTGGGTTTTATGATGGCTTCAGCTTTTTTGTCTATGTGGATTTCAAACACAGCTACGACCATGATGCTTCTTCCTGTAGGGATGGCAGTTGTGAAGCAAGTTGCCCGCCAATCTACTTTAGATGGAAGGCATGATAAAATTTCAGAACAGCGAGTGATAGAAAGTTTGGGATTAGTACTCATGCTCGGGTTAGCTTACTCGGCTAGCATTGGAGGGGTTGGTACACTAATTGGAACAGCCCCTAATATTGTTTTTGCTGGATTTTATAAAAACCTTTATCCGGAAAACCCTGAAATCAGTTTTGCGGAATGGATGGCGATGGCCATTCCCGTGGTAGTTCTTTTTATTCCCATTGTATGGATTTATCTTTGTAAGTTTGTATCCCCTGTTTCGTTGAATCGGATTGAACTTTCCAAGGGCAACGAAGATGTTGTTAAGCATGAACTCGAATCTTTAGGGAGAATTACTCGGCCAGAAAAAATGGTTGCATGCATTTTTGCCATGACCGCTTTGATGTGGATTTTTCGTAAGCCCCTCGTGTTGGGGTCAGTCACAATCCCCGGATGGTCTGGTTTGTTTCCGAGTCCTGAAATGTTTCACGATTCAACAGTTGCAATGATAATGGGTGTTTTATTAATGCTTCTTCCTGTTAATTATAGAGAAGGAATTGTGAAAAACGATCAGCGTGAATATTTTCTTCTTGACTGGAAAACAGTAGAGACACGTATGCCTTGGGGAATACTACTATTGTTTGGTGGTGGGTTTGCTCTTGCCTCGGGGTTTACTGAAACGGGATTGACGGGTTGGATAGGGAATCAGTTGACCGGGTTGTCGTCGTTTCCTTTATGGGCTGTAGTTTTATTCGTGTGTTTGGGAATCACGTTTTTGACCGAGCTTACATCCAACACTGCTACATCTACTATAATTTTACCTGTGATGGGGGCCGCGGCTGTGGTTGCTGGTTTTCACCCGCTAATGTTCATGTTACCTGCAACACTTTCGGCATCGTTTGCATTTATGCTGCCTGTTGCGACACCTCCTAATGCTATCGTATTTGGGAGTGGATGGGTAACGATCCCGGCGATGTCACGTGCTGGATTTGCTCTAAACCTCATTGGAGCCGTCCTTGTGACAACACTCGCTCTCCTTCTTATTCAAGCTCTTTTTTTGTAGTGTTTCCTTGAGTTTCACTGACTAGAAATAGGGGTAGAAAAAAATCTCCAAAAATTTTTATATTGCATTGTCGTATTTAAGAAGAGTTTTAATGAAAACTATTTCAAGATCAGTAGAACAAAAATAGTGGTTCCTAAATATTTTCTAAGAGAGTTCTGACCTTTCTGGTTTCCATCTAAGCTTTGGGTTGCGGGCGGCCGTGATTTCATCTGGGCGAGATACGACAGGCATATGAGGGGCACCGTGAAAAACTTCCGGTTTGGTCTCTGCGAGTTCAGCTATTTTTTTCATGGTTACGATAAAGTCATCGAGTGTTTCCTTTGATTCAGTTTCAGTCGGCTCGATCATCAATGCACCCTTGACGACCAAAGGAAAGTAAACTGTGGGAGGATGAAACCCATAGTCGATGAGCATTTTTGCGATATCCATAGTACTCACTTTGTTTTTGAGTTGAAGCTTGTCGTTGAATACGCACTCATGCAGACTGGGTCCGTTATAGGGTAGATGATAGTGTTTATAGAGCGAGGCTTTGATATAGTTGGCGTTGAGAACCGCCATTTCTGCTACCTGTTTAATTCCTTCTGGTCCTAGCGATCTGATGTAGGTATAGGCTCGAACGAGGATGCCAAAATTCCCATAAAAAGCTTTCATTTTTCCAATACTATCAGGGCGGTCATGGTTAAGCGTGTATTTCCCGTCAGCATGTTCGATGATAGGCTTTGGAAGAAAAGGTGATAGTTTTTCGGCGACCCCTATAGGACCAGCTCCGGGTCCTCCCCCTCCGTGAGGCGTGGAAAATGTTTTATGTAGGTTAAAGTGTAAAACATCTACACCCATGCGGTTCAATTTTGTTTTTCCCATTATCGCATTTAGGTTTGCCCCATCACAGTAAACCAGGCCCCCTTTACTGTGAACAATTTCACTAATTTTTAATATGTCAGTTTCAAATATTCCTAGAGTATTTGGATTGGTCAGCATTATGGCTGCAGTTTCTTCATCCATTATCGACTCTAATTTTTTGGGATCGATGAGGCCACGTTCGTCGGACTGTATTTGAATAACGCTGTATCCACATAACGCTGCGCTAGCTGGATTAGTTCCATGGGCAGAGTCGGGCAGGATGACTTTTTTTCGCTGTGTCCCTTGAGTCGAATGATACGCATGAATCATGAGCATGCCTGCCAATTCACCGTGTGCTCCGGCTGCAGGTTGCAGGCTTACATGCGCCATACCGCTTATTTCTTTGAGGTATTCTTGCAGTTCAAACATAAGTTGAAGGCTTCCCTGCGAAAGAGTCTCAGGTGTGTATGGATGGTGCTGTGCGAATCCGGAAAGGTTGGCGGTTTCGTTGTTGACCTTTGGATTGTATTTCATCGTGCAGGAGCCAAGCGGGTAAAAATTGGTGTCTATACTAAAGTTCCATTGTGAGAGCCTTGTGAAGTGTCGAACAACATCGAGTTCCGTTAGTTCGGGAAGGTTGTCGATGGGATTACGAATTTCTGTGGCAGGAAGAATTGCTTCAAGTTCCACTTCAGGGACATCACATTTTGGGAGTGAGTAGGCAGTGCGACCCGGGGATCCCATTTCAAAGAGTAACGGTTCGTTAAAAACCAGTCCTTTGATTCCTGTTAGCGAATTGTGTAATGCCTGAGGTTTATTCATCATGGGTCCCTAAGTGATAGTACCTGTGAAATTTTTTATGCGTATGTAGTGTTAAGTAATTTTTAAATATACTTACAGCGGTCTAATTTAAAATAGTTAGGTTACTTGCCAATGGAGAAATTTCTTAAAAAACAGGTTAACGGAACAAGTGGATATTATATAGTTTTGCGAGCCTGAGTGTTAGTTAGTAATTGGTTGATTTGATCTACCACTATTTTTGGTGAGAGAACATCCGAGTTTTTTTCTTCGAGAATGATATGAGGAGTATTGGTTGGTCCCCATCGTGCTGTTTCGCCATGTTTGAAGATCACTGCCACAGGTGTTTCTACTGCCGAAGCAAAATGCATTATGCCTGTGTGATTGCAAAACAGCAGGTCGCTTTTTTTTATAGCTAGCGCTAACTCTTTTATCGAAAGAACTGGCAAACGATCAATGGTTGAGTTTGCCTGTTTATTGATACGGTCTATTAATGGTTCTTCGCCTGGACCACAAATGAATAAAACTTCTCCTTTTTTCGAACTGGATAGTTTTTCAGCTACGACTTGAAAGTTTTCGACTTTCCATCCCCATTTTCCGATACGTGTTCCTGGTTTTATTAGTATGAGTGGGAGTTCTGGGTATTTGCGTAGTGCGTTTAGTATCGTGGAGACCTTTTTTTCCTCTGCTTCATTGAAATACAGGCGTGGAGATTTTGAAATTTTTGTCAATCCCGCATAGCTTAGCAGTTCAAGGTTATTTAAGCTTTCGTGGCGAGATTGGTTGTCTATAGGTAAACGAATATCGTAGAGCCAGGTTGTTTCATCGTGGGCGTAACTTATCTTATATTGAGCTTTACTGATTAGAGCAAGAAACGAAGCAATGACGCTAAACTTTTTATTTAATGTAAATGCGATATCAAACCTATTGCATAGGAGTTGTTTGATGATGGTTCCGAGGTTTTTAGGGTCAAAGGGGATTATTTTGTCTACATTCGGGTTGTCAGTCAGGATAGGCATGTTGCTGCGGTTCACAATTACACTTACTCGAAGATGCGGAAATGATTTTTTGATGGATTCGTAAACGGGTGTTGATAAAACGACGTCTCCCAGACGATCGGTTCTTATTACCAATATAGAAGAGGCAGATGTGAAATTTATAGGAAGAGGGGGAGATTTTTTTTTACCAAAAAAAAATCCAATGATAGCCCACAGAGTATGCTTTGCGAGGCGTTCTATTTTGCGAGCCAGTTCGGCCATGGTTTTTTTCGCCAAGTGGCAGTGCGTTTAAGGCAATGGTTGTGCTTGATCGATGAGCATGATAGGAATGTCATCCTGGATGAGATATTTTAGTTTGCATGCGTTGCAGTCAAGCCCGTCTTCTTCGGGAGTTAACTCTAATTCTCCTTTGCATTTTGGGCAAACCAGGATTTCTAAAAGTTCTTTGTCAAAAGCCATTGTATTACCTTTATGTTTAATGAGTTGAGTGTTAAGGAGAGATTAGCATCTTAATGTGTCCGGAGGCTATTTTTTTCGTAGCATCAAACATGTTTTGCACGGTTACTTTATTCATGCATTCGGTTGTCCCTAAAGGACACTGACGTTTCCAGCAGAAACTACAATTTAATTTATGAAAAACTGCTTCATGGTTTTTTGAGTAGGCCCCGTTGCGGTTTGGATCAGTTGGTCCCCATGCCGAAACCGTTGGGATGCCTAATGCCCAGCAAATATGAAACGGTCCCGAGTCGCTTCCCACAAATAAAGAGAGTTTTTTATATAGTCCAATAGACTCGGCAATCGTGGTCGCAGGTGCTATCCACGACTTTTGTTTCATGCTCTCGGCGATATTGCGGACCATTTCTTCTTCTCCTGGTCCCCAGGTCAGGAGGATAGAGAAGCCCAGCTCTTCTGTTAGTTTGTCGGCTAATCGGGCGTACCGTTCTATGCTCCACAGTTTGGTTGGGAACCCGGCTCCTGGATTGATTCCAGCTATGGGCTTTTCGGTGAGCTTGCTATTTTTCACCATGAAAGCTTTAGAAATAATTTCATCCTTCTCACCGATGGGTAGGGGAAACTCTATTTGAGGATGAAAATCTCCCAAGATGGAAAGCTGTGATAGACAACGGTCTACTATATGACTATCGGTAGAAATATATTTACTACGTTGATTATTAAACCAGGCATTTATTTTTTCTCGGCAGTTACTGCGATGAAACCCAGCTCTATTGGGTGCGCTCGTCATGCTAGCAATGAACCCAGTTTTAATGAGGCCTTGTAAATCAAAAGTCCAATCAAATTGGTGTTTCTTTAATAATTTTCTTATTTGATGGATTTCATTCCAAGACTGTATGTTTATATTTTTGCGCCAATATCTAGTGCGGACTGGGATCACTTCATCGAGATCTGGATTGCACTTGACCAGGTCCTGAAAACTTTCCTCGATGATCCATGCGATATAAGCATTGGGACGATTTGCTCGCAGAGTCCGAAGAAAGGGCAAGGCATGAACTATATCGCCGATGGAGCTAAGTTTAATGATTAGAAATTTTTGTTTCAGCGAGTTCATGGTTAGTTAGGGTAGGAAATTTATTTATAAAAAGACCCAATATTTTGAGGTAAAAATATTTATACCCCATGTAACCGATTAGGATACCGCATAAGGCTCCACTCAAAACATCCGTGGGGTAATGTACTCCAAGGTAAACCCGCGAGTAACCTATCAGCAAAGCCAAAATGTATAAGATAAGCGCGAAGTTCTTATAGGCACGTGTGATGATCGTAGCAAATGTGAAAGAGTTTATCGCGTGATTAGAAGGAAAAGAAAAGCTGTTCGAACAATTAGCAATACCTTTTATATGAGAGAGGACGTGGCAAGGTCTATCACGTGCAATTAGTTCTTTTAATGTTGCTCCTAAAAAATCTGCGATTGATACCGCTAAAGCGGTCGCTAAAACTAATGCTAATCCTCGCATCTTCTTAATCCAGAGAAAAATTACCAAACAAATGATCCCCGGCCACAGAAAATTCTGCTTAATAGAAATGAACTGCATGAATTTTAGGAATATTCGAGATTGAAAATGCGTATTGATCCAGTAGAATGCCGAAATGTCTAACTCGGAAAGAATGGTCTGATCTCCTTGAAAATTTGAGTGATACGCATGCCAAGATAGATTTTATTGGCTTTGGAAGTGCTAGTCAAACGATTTATGGAGGAGGAGTCTCCTAGGGTCCTCCTCTTTAGTCAGATGAATTATCTGCGAAAATAGAGATTCTAATGGCAAAACAAAATAAAAATGCTTTGATTGTTTTTGCCCGCGACCCGATAATAGGGCGGGTTAAAACACGCCTTAATCCGTTTTTGGATCTACAAACAACTTGCGAACTGTATACTTGTTTTCTTTCTGACACCCTTGACACGGTCACCGCTGTAGAATCTGTTGATTGTTTTGTTGGTATTTATCCATCCAGCATTTCGGGGTATTTTGAGCAACTGGATAAGTCTTTATCCATAAGCATTTTTATTCAGGAAGGGAAAGACCTTGGCGAGAGGATGAAAAGCACTTTTTCTGCAAGGTTTGCTGAGGGTTATGAGCAGGTCATTATTATAGGAGCTGACAGTCCTAGTTTGCCCTTGGCTTATATCAGGCAAGCGTTTAGTTCCAAGCAAGATGTGGTTCTGGGTCCAAGTGTGGATGGAGGGTACTATTTAATTGGCATGAGAGAGAAGTTAACCAATCTATTTGATGGTGTTACGTGGGGTGGTGATACTGTATTGGAAGCAACTCGCTGCAAACTGGAATCAAATGGCGTTTCGTTGGAACTTCTTCCTGTCTGGTATGATGTGGATCGTTCAGATGATTTGATATTCCTTAAAACACACTTGGAGTTGATGACAGCTGTAGGTCATAAGGAAGGAGCCGCAACTCAAAAATTTTTAAGCACCCTATCTTTTTAATTCCTTTTAATTCCTTAGAATGTCTCTTGAGAAAATTACGGATTATATACAATGAAAATTATTAAACATTTTGATCTTGATTTTGAGTCCAATCTAAGGGCAGTCGTTGGCCGGGCTGACATTGACCTTGTGGTTCATGATGCCACGGTTCGTGAAATTCTAAAACAAATTAAGGAGAGCGGCGATAGTGCATTACTTGAGTACACTCGTCGCTTTGATCAATACGATTTATCTGCGGGGGAAATAAGGGTGACACGGGGTGAGATTGATGAAGCCCATAATAATGTAAGTGATGAAGAGGTAGATGCATTGAGGCAGGCGGCAAAAAACATCCGCGAGTTTCATGAGCATCAGGATCAGCAGTCCTGGGAATATGAAAAAAATGGTGTATTGCTGGGGCAAAGTGTAAGGCCTCTTGAGATTGCAGGAATTTATGTTCCTGGTGGCAAAGCTTCCTATCCGTCGTCCGTATTGATGAATGCGATTCCGGCAAAAGTTGCAGGTGTGGAGAAGGTTGTGATGTGCAGCCCGGCATCAAAAGGGCAATGCAGTCCACATGTCCTCGTGGCGGCCGAAATTGCTGGGGTTGATTCCATCTTTAAAGTAGGTGGGGCTCAGGCCATAGGTGCAATGGCCTACGGAACCGATACGATCCCAAAAGTGGACAAGATTGTAGGGCCCGGTAATATTTTTGTTGCGTTGGCTAAACGAATGGTATTCGGTTTAGTGGATATCGATATGATTGCAGGGCCCAGTGAAATCCTGATTGTAGCGGATGATAGTGCACGTGCGGATTTTATTGCGGCTGATTTATTGTCCCAGGCTGAACATGATGAGCAGGCGGTTCCAATTTTGGTGACTTGTTCTGAAAAATTAGCCCAGGATGTGATGAAGGAGTTGGAGAAACAGGTCAGTCGCTTGAACCGACAGGAAATTATCAAAAAATCACTTGGCGACCAGTGCCGCCTATTTGTTGTAGAGTCTCTGGAGAAGGCTATCAAGATAGCCAACGATATAGCGCCGGAGCACTTAGAGCTTGCAGTGAAAGAACCTCGTGCTTGTGCCGAGCAAATCAAAAACGCAGGGGCCATATTTTTAGGCCACTACACTCCAGAGGCCGTTGGAGATTATTTTGCTGGCCCCAATCATGTTTTGCCAACTAGCGGAACCGCCCGGTTTTCGTCACCACTCGGAGTTTATGATTTCGTAAAAAGAACCAGTATCATGTCTTACTCTCCAGAAGCTCTTGAAAAAGCAGCCCCATTGATAAGAGTGCTTGCCGGTATGGAGCATCTGGACGCACATGCGAATGCCGTAGAATTGAGAACAAAAAAAAGAATAAAGGACTGAATGGGAAAAGGTGGTTTTAGTTGTGGATAATGGCTTTTTTTTGTCTTGACATGGTATGGCACGCATGATAAAAATCAAAAAATTAGCTCGAATTGTGCCTTTTTTTTCTTGTGACTATTAGGTGCTTTTGGTGTCAGGGCCTTATATTAAAAGGACCTATGAGGGAGAGCTACGGTTTTTTGGGAATCGTGGTTATTCAGGTATATACAGTATTTAAGCGACCATTAATCGATAATTTATCTTAAAGATTTAGGAATTATAGTTTTTAATATTTTGTAATCTACTTTTTAAAGTAATTAAGTCCACAAAGGAGGACAAGGCTATGTTGGGGAAAACTAGAAGATTAAATATTCTGCCCATTGCTCTGTTTTTTGCGTTTGCAGTGTATATGATGCCAGGGTTGGCAGGAGATGCTTTCGCGAAGGAAGCTTTTGCTGAGCAGGCCTTTGCTGAGCAGGCGTTTGCGAAAGAAGTGATGGCTGCAGACGACGATGCTGAGGGAGAAGGCGAACCTGAGATCGAGTGGAGCCAGGATGTTTTCTACAAGGACTTTGAGGGGAATCCTCTTAAGGGACCTGTGAGCGGTGCCCCTGCACCTGAGTTAGGAGAGAACGACTACAATAATTATGAGTTTGCTCCTAGTCGAATCATCCTTTGGATGGCTAACCAGCAGCACTTGTATTTTGGTAGCTTTGTTTTGGCGGTACCAATTTTCTGTATGCTTATTGAGTTCGTCGGAATTCGCAGCCGAGAGAGTGATCCAGTGATGGCTAAGAAATACGACATGCTTGCTCATGATCTGATGAAGGTTAGTCTTACCGCGTACTCCTGGACAGCCATTTTGGGTGGTATTTTACTGTTTACTTTTATCACTTTATTTCCAGGTTTCTTTAAGTACATGGCAACTATTTTTCGCCCGGTAATGCATGTTTATGCGTTGATGTTTTTGGCGGAGAGTGGTGTTCTTTACGTTTATTATTATGGCTGGGATAAGATGAACGACGGTGGTTTCTTGAAGTGGGTTCATTGTAGTATTTCGGTTTTGCTTAACCTCATCGGGACCGTGTTGATGTATCTTGCGAATTCTTGGGCTACTTTTATGCAGGCACCTGGTGGGATTGACGAGCAAGGTCGTTTTCTGGGTAATATCTGGCACGTTATCCACTCTACCTTATGGAATCCGGTCGGTGTTCATAGGATCCTGGGAAATATCGTGTTTGGTGGCGGTATCGTTGGTGCTTATGCTGCTTATCACTATTTGACTGCAAGAGATGAAGAAACTAAAGCCCATTATGATTGGGTTTGTTATGTAGCCATGTTTATTTGTATTTTCGGTTTGATCCCTCTGCCCTTTGCAGGTTACTGGCTGATGAAAGAAGTGTATGCGTTCCGTCAGCAGATGGGTATCACCTTGATGGGCGGGATTATGGCTTGGTTGTTTATCATCCAGGCGGTGATGATTGGTTTGCTGTTCTTCGCTGCAAACTCCTACCTGCACAATAGTATGTCGCGTGTGCAGGGATCTCAGCGTTATATGAAGTATTGTAAGTATATGGTTCTACTCCTCATCGTATGTTTTACTATGTGGATGACCCCTCATACGATCGTAATGACCCCTGCTGAATTGAAAGAAATGGGAGGGGCGCAGCACCCGATCATCGGTCACTTCGGGGTTATGTCTGCTAAAAATACAGCAGTGAACTTGATGATTGTAACCACTATCCTCTGCTTTCTTTTGTACCAGAGGGCCAATAAAAAGATAACTGTTCCTTGGGCAACGGCAGGTAACTGCTGGATCACCGCGATTTTCGTCGGAGCGGCATTGAACATTATCTTCCTGGGTGTTTATGGTTATTTTCTTCCTGCAAACCAACGGGTAGGTCTCTCGGTGCCTCAGGTGACTACCACCCTGACAACCCTGTTTGCGGGTACCGCAATCAATATCTCCATGTTCAAGGACTCGGAGTCCATGGGTGATATTAAATGGGGTACTCAATCTAAGGTGGGAACCTATGCTATTTTCCTCCTTGCGATTTCATTTACATGGTTGATGGGACTGATGGGGTACATCCGTTCCGCCGTACGCCTGTTTTGGCATGTAACCGAGGTGTTAAGAGATAACTCACCTGATGCATACACTTTGACTATTGGTGAAGCTGGGAAAATGCTGACATTCAATACTCTTTTTGTGTGGGTTCAGTTTGTTGTTGTTTTCTGGGTCGCTAGTTTGAGTGCCAAACCAGCAGCAGCAAAGGCGCCAGACGCAGTTCCGGTTCCGGCTCAACAACAGTAGTAATTGTTGAACTTGTTTTGGTTAATTTTATTTTTAAGCAATATTAATTATTGAGAAACATAAAAGGAGAGGAGTAGAGGGATGCTTCCAGAGCAACAGGACATTTTATGGACATTTTTATCGCTAGCGTTTACGGTTTTTGCCCTGTATGTGTTTATTAGCGTCATACAGTATTGCCGTGAGCGGGAAGATGTGAGTTTGAAATTCTGGGGGGGCATATTCGGTGGTTTTCTGTTAGTTATGTTTCTCGAGACTGTTCACATGTTTGATCTTAATCAAGTTCAGCAGCTTAGTTTCTTTTTTGGCAAGATGTGTTTGACCATGATCTTGCTGTTGCTCGTTTGGGGCATATTTTTTAAGAGTACGAAGATTGAAAACCAATCCCCACCTATCATCCGGGCTTTTTTCTGGTGGACAACGATATCGGTCCTGCTTGCTGGTTACACCAACTGGTTACCGCAGCAGCGTAGTGATCCACCACCAAAGGCAGCAGCATTTATTGGTGAGGTTACCATGGAAGAGTACGCCGAGATGGGGCGTGTCATTATATTTGGGACAAAACAGGTGGCGGGCCAGAAGGCTATCGGAAAAGGCCAGTGTCCTCTTTGCCACACATTTGATGCTGGAGATAATATCGGTCGTTGTCCGAACCTCTTTGGAGTTAATGAGCGTGGCGCTACTCGAGTTAAGGAGGATCGCTATTTGAACGAGCCGGTCAAGGTGGGCGATAAAGAGCCTAAGTCTGGAATCATTAAAGGTGCGCCTGATCAAATCCCTGAAGAGTACCGACGGGCAGGGGCTGGAGGTTATGATTCGATGACAGGGGAAGACTATATCCGTGAATCGGTTATGTGTCCGACCTGTTATGTTGTTAAAGGTTTTGGTAAGGCTGGGGATAAGGTAAGCCCGATGCCTGTCATCGTCAAGCCACCGATTAGCTTGAGTCCGGTGGAAGTCAATGCCGTTATTGCGTATTTGCAGTCTTATACCACACCAGGTGACTATGCCAATGTTACCGTGCCTTTGCCGTCGGCTGACGGTGGGGCTGCTGAGGAAACCGCGGAATCTGATGAGGAGGCCCCGATCTTTGTAACAGGAGCTGAACCAATCGATGAGATTATTAATACACTTGGTTGTCCTTTGTGTCATACCATTCCTGGTATCGAGGGGGCGGAAGGCGAGCTTGGTCCGAAGTTGCATGAGAAGATCAACGCTGCCAAACGGATCAAGGACCCACGATATAAAGGTAAGGCTACTAATACCAAGGAATATGTGCGTGAGTCGATTCTCAACCCCAGTGCATACGTGGTTATGAATGAAGAAGAAAACGAGCTCTACCCAGATGGCTTGATGCCGCAGGATTTTAAGCACAAACTCTCGGTAGATGCTATTGATAAATTAGTTGATTTTATAAGTCAGACAGAAGGCTAAACGATAGGAGAGGATATCAATGAACAAATCATTTCTTAGTTTAATCCTGGCGGTCGCGGGTTGGGCGGTGTTCCACTACGGCTTACTTCCTATCTTTACGCCAAAGGTAGCAGGTTGGATATTCAACCCGTATGTTTATTTTCTGATTTTTTGTGCTTATCTCATTATAGTAAATGTGGGTATGAGGCTTAATCCTCCAATGGCCCTCAAGGCGTTCTATGTTTGGATGCTTGGGTATTATTTTTATGACGCCATCCTTACGCCGCATATTCCTTGGACTCTTTTTATCACTTACATGATGCTGTGGTCGATTGGAACTTTTCTGTACATCAGTCAAGATCCGACTACTTTTCGAGAGTTTAGGGCTCCCATTGTTAAAACGATTGTCGGGGAGTATAAGCTTGCGCGAATTGTTGTTTTTACGCTTCTACCGGTGCTTGTAGGGTTTGCGACTTGGAATACTCTTTATCCCAGCTTTGCAGAGCCTGTTGAATTAAGGACGGTTCATCCGGCACCACCTTCGACTACCAAGGTGCACGGTAAAACCTACAAGCTAGAGGAGATCGGTAATCCTTTTAGAACCGACGAGCAGGATAATTACAAGGATAGTTTTCCATTTCTTGATAAGACCGAGTACATGAAAAATGTAACCGAGGGTGGGACTGTCTTTTTCGAAAATTGTCATTACTGTCATGGTGACCAGTTGAACGGGTTGGGAATGTTCTCCCACGCATTCAACCCAACACCAGCTAACTTTATTGATCCTGGTACAATCGCTATGCTTCAGGAGTCATTCCTGTTCTGGCGTGTATCTAAAGGTGGACCGGGGCTTCCAAATGAATCAACCCCTTGGTCTTCAGCGATGCCTCCTTGGGAAGAGCACCTGACCACAGATGAAATCTGGAAGGTTATTCTTTTCGAATATTGGTACACCGGTTGGCATCCACGAACCTTCGATACAGAAGGGTCTACAGCTGAGTAAAAAGTTAATAATAAACTGGTTGAATGAATAACCTTAAAATATTTAGTGGGGATTTGATAATGAACATTAAAACTACAACTGGAAAGACGCTAAAGATTCTTCTAGCTCTTTTGTTTTCAGTGTTGATTGCGGGTGTTGCCTATGCTGAAGATCTGCCGGCGGACCCAATTCAGCAGGATAAGCTTGAAGCGGGCAAGAAGGTTTATTTCAAGCGCTGTGTGTGGTGTCACGGAGTTGAAGGTGGTGGTGACGGACCCTCGCATGATCGTTTGTTCACTAAACCTAGGAACTTCACCCAGGGTACCTTCAAGATCCGATGGACTAACTCCGGTGAGTTACCAAGAGACCAAGACCTTATTAACACGGTCACACATGGTCTTACAGGCTCAGCTATGCCGCCATGGGGTGATTTTTTAAAGAAGGAAGAAATTGAAGCGGTTGTTCAGTTTGTGAAGAGCCTCGTTCAGGATCGCGAGTTTGATGATGAAGACGAGACTGTTGAGGATGTAGTCACGGAACTCGGAGACAATCCTTGGGGAGTTACAGGACCTTATTACCATGGCATACCTCAGGAAGCCATTGATGAAGGTAAGAAGATAATGGTGGCTAATAAGTGCTTTGAGTGCCACGGTGGAGAGGGTGCTGGAGATGGCAACCCTACCATGAAGGATGATTGGGGATTTCCAATCCTTGCAGCAAGCTGGAAGGAGTGCTGGAACTTTCGTGGGGCTCGAAGGAATCACTTTGATCCATTTAATGTAGCGCGTACGGTTTCAACCGGTTTGAATGGTACGCCTATGCCTAACTTTAGAGATAAAATAAGTATCGAGGACAGATGGAAATTAGCGGCTTTCGTAAATTCCTTATGCCCACGTAAGAAGATTGATAGGTTGACCAATAAGCCCATTCCGGACTTTTTGATCGCTTCTAAATACACAAAGGGTGAAATAGTGCCTAAGATTTCTGATCCGATGTGGCAAGCTCCTGACCACGATCCAAAAATAGTGGATCGGGCTGAGGATAAGTCTGATCATCCTAGAAGAAACTACATTGCCCTAGCGGGACAGATCACGATTGGGGAGCGTAACTTTGATCCGAAGTCAGATAACCTGTGGGTTTCTTCCCGCTGGAATAAAGATCAGGGTATCTACTACCTAGTAGAGTACGATAACCGATTTCTCTCCACGGACCCGGAGTATCCTGAAGCAGTTGCTATTCAGTGGCCGGCTAAGCTGCAGGATCTTTTCGGTGCTGAGAAGCCCTACTTTATCCATGGCGATAGCAAGAAGCCAGTTGATCTTTGGAAGGCTTCCTTAATGCCTAAGGACTATAGCGCTACCAATGCGCCCAAGGAAGAAGGATACCAGTTGGATGTTACGGTAGAAGAGCTCAACGGAAATGGTTACGAGACGTTAGTTGCAAAGGATACGGAACCAACGGTCAAAGTGGTTGATGCCATATACCATCAGGGTCGTGTTAAGGTCATGTTCCAGCGAGCGCTGACCACCGACGGTGATATGGACGTTCAGATTCCTGCAGAATCTTTCATTCCCGTAGCATTTATGCAGTGGGCGGGTGCTGATAAAGAGAAAGACGAGCACATGGCAATTTCTACTTGGTATTACACTATTTTAGAGCCAGAAGTGGATACAGGTCACATGCTGACAATGTCCTTCATGATGGGTGGAATTTTTGTTGGTCTACAGGGATGGCTCGTTTGGATGACCAACCGAACCCGGAAGATGTACGCTGACGGGAAAGTAATTCAAGATGAACGTCCCTTCTAAGGGAATGCAGTAATAAAAAGAGAAAAGCCCGCCTAACGGCGGGCTTTTTTTTTGTCTTTTTAGTTAGATGGAAAAGGTAATTGAATGGTGGGGATTATGCTAGTTAGTGTACGGGAAATAAATAAAACAATTTTTTAAAGCAATAGGAGGATGGACTTTAAGCAGGCTCGCCTTTAGTCTCCTCAAGGTCCATGTTTCCTTCAATGATTTCCATGAGGGATAAATTTAAAAATGTTTTCGGTGAGGTATAATCATCGGGGTCAACATCTATGGTTGGTGCAGCGCCCTTTTCTAGCTGATGAATTCTCTGAGAAATTAGAATACATAGCAGGTAACGGCTCTTTACTACAGTCATTGCTTGTTCCACTAACTGCATAGTGTCTTTGATTGGCAACGCCATGTATCTCCTCCAAGTTTGAAAATCTAAACCAATAACTTTGTAGCCAATCAATATAATAGTTCTTTACCATTCTGTCAATTAATCTATTGAGTGTTTAATTTGATTTAAAGAAATCTTACTTTGTTATTTCTTCAGACACGCGGATGACCCGCTCGATTTGGGATTCTGATATTTCCCGATGCAATACGGCCCGGAATACCCCAGGTTCAATTGCGAGCATTTTGATTCCTTGGGTCTCCAGTTTTTCAAGATATGTGTCTGGATTAAGTGTTGGGTGTTTTAAATTAAAAAAAATGATATTGGTTTTAACCAATTCTGGGTCTAGAGCGATTCCATTTAATCTGGCCAGACCTTTGGCCAGTACTTGTGCATTGAAATGGTCTTTTTTAAGTTCATCTACTAGATCGTTTAAAGCGATTATTCCAGCAGCGGCCAAGTGGCCGGACTGACGCATACCACCACCCACCATTTTTCTCCATTTTCGAGCCCTATTAATAAATTTTTTATTTCCACATACCAGTGACCCTACAGGCGCTGAGAGGCCCTTAGACAGGCAGAACATGACGGAATCCACTTCTCTTACTAAATCCTTGACATCAACTTCTAAGGCGACAGCTGCGTTAAAAATGCGCGCCCCGTCAACATGTATCTGCAGACCGTATCGTTTTGCTAAATCGCTTGCCTGTTGCATGTACTCTGGCCCAATAGGCGATCCCATACAGTAGTTGTGGGTGTTTTCCAGAGCGATCAGGCGGGTGGGCGGATAATGCAGGTCACTTGTCCGTATTTTTTTTTCAACGGTATCCAGGTTTAGAGTTCCATCGGGTTCATTTGAAATTATGTGTGGATGAATTCCTCCTAGCGCCGCTATACCACCTACCTCGTTAAGAAAAATATGACTTTGGTCTCCTAGGATAATCTCATCTCCTCGATTACAGTGGGATAGCATGCTAATCAAGTTTCCCATGGTTCCACTGGGAACGAAAACGGCAGATTCTTTTCCCATGCGATCCGCAGCAATTTTTTCAAGACGGTTGACGGTTGGGTCTTCGCCGAAAACATCATCCCCAACTTCTGCCTCGGTCATCGCTTTACGCATATTTTTTGTGGGTTGGGTTAGCGTATCGCTTCTTAGGTCAATAGTATTCAATGGTTATTTTTTAGGAGGTTTAATTTGATTTGCTTTCAATCTTAAAACGTTTGATTCGATAATACGCAATCGATGACAAGAATATGGGTGCCACACATCCGAAAAGAAGAATTTTCCTGATGTCACCATCGTGGAATCTTAACTGGGTCATGACCTGATATTCCTGTTGGATTAACGTGATGAGGAGTACTGTGGTTAATAAAGCGTATCCGATACGTTTTGATCCTTTGCTTTCGTGGTTGACGATAGCAAAAGCGATAAAGCGTAAGCCCAGAAATAATATTCCATTGAGGAACATCAGGTAAACGATAGCATTTTGTTCCAGTGTCAACACGATCACAACTTGTATAGATTTTCGTGGGTGATATTGTATCGCATTATCGATGTAGTAATATTTAATTTAATAAGATTTTGTTTAATGTAGAAAAATTTATTCTGAGTTTATTAGAGTAGGGGCGTCAGATAAATAAGGTGCATTCTTAAATTTAGAGACTGAATACGCCCATCTAGGACAAAATTAATTTTACCTTGGGAGCACTTCTTTAAAATAGCTAAATACTTTTCTAAATACCTTCTATTTGCATATGCTTAAGAAAGAAGTCGGTAATGAATCATTCAGAGGAATGACTGGTTATGGACTTACTAGAGTCTGGATCCAATCATCAGAAGGTATTTCCGGAGTGGTATCCTAAGATTAATAATAATAAAATGAAGGAATATCTTCCATTGTCCGAAAAGAAAGAGCGGTCAGGTGTTTGAAATTTATAGGCCAATTGTCAAAACAGTGACATTTTTACCGTAATTGTGATCATTTTGAAATAACACCATTAACAAGGAATTGAGTTTTAATCATTTTAAAAACAATGACTTATGTGTTCATTGGTCGAACGCGAACTATTGGCACACTATTTGCTTTGTTTTGTGGAATAAGTCATAAAAAATCATGGTTTTATATCATTTTATTGAATTTGAGGAGTTTGTAGCTATTTTTATGTGATGAAATCTGGTTGGCCTCCTTTTTCTTGGGAGGGAAATTTTTTCTAGCGTCCTCACTTTATAGTAGACAGAAAAGAGTTCACCAGAAGAAAATATAGGAAAGGTAGTTTGGTTCTTGGTTATATTAAAGAAAGTTTGAGTTAGGAGAAGAATAAATGGCTGAAGAAGAAGCTGGAGAAGAAGGCGGCGAAGGAGCAGAGGAGAAAAAAGGGCTGCCTATTAAGCTTATTTTGATCGTTGTGGGTGTGTTGGCATTAGCAGGTGGTGGATACTTTGCTTATACAAACTTTTTTCAGGAAGAGGCAGTTGAAGAGTCTGCCGAAAAGGATAAGAATGGAGAAGAAGGTGGAGAAGGCGCTGGTGATGAAAATTCAGAAGAATTGCCTCCGGGTGTTGGGGTGATGTTTACCATGGATCCATTCGTTGTTAACCTTGCTGGTAGTAAGGGGAAAAGATTTTTAAAAGTAACCGCAACTTTGGAGTTGAGTTCGCCTGAGGTTAATCCAGAATTTGAGGAAAACCTACAAAAGATTACGGATTCTATTCTCGTTTTATTGAGTAGTAAGAGCTTTGAGGATGTTTATTCGGTTCAAGGTAAGTTTAAATTAAAAGATGAAATTACTACCCGTGTCAATCGGTTTTTAGTGGTCGGTCATGTGAAGGATGCATACTTTACCGAGTTTATAGTCCAGTAATGCTTCGCGGAGTGATTGTTGGTTGAAATTTTATTATCTGTTTAAATAGTTTATATTTTTTAGCATCAACTTAGGAAAGTCAAATGGGCCAAGTTTTATCAGAGGGAGAGGTCGACGCGTTATTAAAAGGCGTTGGTGAAGGGGAGGTTCAGACCGAAACGGATCAAGTCGATGAGGTCACCGGTGTTACTGCATATGACCTGACCAGTCAGGAAAAAATTATTGCTGGCCGGCTTCCCACTCTGGATATCGTCAATCAAATGTTTTCACGGTTATTTCGTCAAACGTTTTCGGGCATGTTACGAAAAGCAGTGGAAGTCAACGCCGTATCCACGGACACGGTCAAGTTTGGCGAATTCCTACGTTCGTTACCTACTCCCGCCAGTCTTCATATTTTCAGGATGGAACCGCTGCGTGGACACGGTCTGATGATCGTTGAGAGTAAGCTGGTCTCTGCTATTGTGGATACTTTTTTTGGTGGGTCTTCTGAGAAGGAATCAACGATCGCAGATCGCGATTTTAGTGCGATTGAGATAAGGATGACGAAAAATGTGGTGCTCGGGGCATTGGAGGACTTAGAAAAGGCATGGAAACCTGTCCATGAGGTAAGCACGAATTACGTACGATCTGAAGTTAATCCTCAGTTTGCGGCAATCGTTCCTCCGACGGATATCGTTCTGGTCATTGTTTTTGAAATTGACCTCGAGTTCACCTCAGGTTCAGTCACCATAAGTATTCCTTACTCAGCAATTGAGCCGATTATGCCGAAGCTCAAAGCCACGTTCCAAGCAGAAGAGCAGGAAGTCGATCGTGTCTGGATCCAACGTGTGCGCGAAGAGATGTTGACGACCGAAGTGGAGGTAATTGCTGAGTTAGGTAAGACAGATATTACTTCGGAACGATTACTTCAATTGAAGGTAGGGGATACCATTATGCTTGGAAATGACGTTACGGATCCCCTGACAGTTAAAGTGCAAGGGATGCCTAAAGTTAAGGGGTTCCCAGGTGTTTCCAGGGGACTCAAGGCCATCCAAGTAACAGAAATCATAGAAAGGGAAGGGTAGACCTATGGCAGAAGATACAAAGCAAGAAGATGATCCCGTAGAAGACGAAGGTATCGGTGAAGGGGCAGGTGAAACAGCCGTCGAGGAACAAGAGGGAGATACCAACGAAGAAGAAGGTGGAAAAGCTGATGAAGACAAAGAAGCTAATCTTGACCTCATTCTTGACATCCCTCTATCCGTGACCGTTGAATTGGGTCGTAGTAAAATGTTGATCAACGATTTGCTTCAATTGGGGCAAGGCTCGGTTGTCGAACTGACCAAACTCGTTGGGGACCCACTTGAAGTTTTAGTGAATGATAAACTTGTGGCGCGTGGAGAAGTTGTGGTTGTGAACGAAAAATTTGGTGTGCGTCTTACGGATATCGTTACCCCAATGGAAAGAGTGAAGTCACTTGCAACAACTTGACGCATTACAGATTTTTTTGCCATCGCAGGTGAATTAATCCTATTAATCAGTCCGCTCCTATCCACAATCATACTTTTACCAGGTAGTTTTTGTGTAAAGCGCGTTCTTTCTTTGCTTGGTTT
>JAPYPK010000013.1:0-4751 GCA_029937655.1 Nitrospinaceae bacterium | reverse complement strand
TTGGTCATGAGAAATTTTTCGATATCACTGATAAGAACCTTTGATTCGGTCATAACTGTTTCAGATTCTACTTCACCGATTTTTTTGGATATCTCTACGAGACGATTGGCAAAAGTTTGTGATTCCGTAATCGTTTTAGCTATCTGATCAAATTCTAGTTTACGGTTGAGGTTGCTCTCAGCAAATTTGGCGTAAGCGATCAGTTTTTCCGCCTCCTCCTCAAAGTGCCCTAAATTTATAAGGTCTTCTGTGAGTGCCTTTTCTCCTTCAGCTTTGAGTCGGGGGAGAAGTATCTGCGCAATCTCCTCTAAAGGCACCCCATTTTGAGTTTTACACAAGTAATCCAAGCGGACAATCAGGACAGTGATTTTGGAATCAAGTTTGAGAGTTACGGTAGCGTGGTTGCGCACTTTATAGCTTTGATCGAACATCCCCCAAATACCGCCCTGGCCTTTTATTTCATCAACATTACTCGCCAGGGGATGAAGTAATGCAACGCATGGCGAAGGAGTCTCCGCACCCACTTCGTTCTGCAAAAATAAAGTAAAAAAAAGTAACTGCATTAAAATAAGAAAAGGATTAAGGGAATGCATCGGTTGGCCCTTTTGACAATTGATTTTAGTCATAGATGTCTCTCTCATAATGTTTGCCTCAGTATTATACGCTCTTTTCAAAAAAAGACTTCTTGGAAGTAGGGTATTAACTCTGGTCTCGGAAAACAACAAAAGCATATGCGAAATAAAACTATCATATGAGAACCGTTATGGTGTGCCATTGGATCGAGACTAATTTAGCAAAAGACAAGATTAAATAGTTTTAAATATTAATTCATCGCGGTACGAGGATTGCAATTTACCGTCTCGAGTAGTGTCGAGGTCGGAATTTTGACGCTGACTTTCAAGTGAAAATTTTATAAGGAAACTGATAATGAATTGGAAAAAGGGTTGGATATTTTTTGTTTCACTATTTACTCTTTTAAGTCCCCTCAGCCTTGAGGCTAAGGTCAACTTGAGTAATATGAATCGATTAGAAAATGTCGAGACTCAATTTACAGAAGATGAACTGACGATTAAATTTTATTTTAAAAAGGCTTTAGTTCATTTGCGGGGACCCCTTTTTTTTGAAAAATCAATTCAGGTTGATTTCCCTTTGGCGTACTCTCAACCGGCTAAGCGGTTTCTAAAAACTGGCGACTCTCAAATTAGTCAAATATACGTATCTCAATTTAACTCTAGAACAATGCGTGTTCGTTTCATTTTGGGAAAAGATGAAGAGGGAGATTATAAAAATCGATTTCATATGGAAAAGGACGGGGACTCTCTTGTTGTAAGGGTTGAACGAGGTGATACTGATATTTTAGGCCAACTGTTGGCGCGAACAACAAAAAAAATTAATGAAAAAAAACAAATAAATAAACAAAACAAGTTCAACGTAAAAAATATTGAAGGAACAAGAGAAGTTAAATCACAGCCACTTCTTTTTGATGCAAAAACAACGACCTCCCCAAATTCTGACGAATTGAAGTTGGGTTCGCCTAAAAAAATAAATGCCACCTCGAATAATAAGAGGCCGAAATGGAAAACAGCCAAGAATGAAACAGGGGAATCTTCAGGTTCAATAAAAAAAACATCCTTTGGTCTACATTCTTCTGAAGATAAACAAAAATCAGAACCAGTAAGTTTGCTTTCCTCCGGACTCAGAATGGTGACGACTCTATCGTTGGTTTTAGGGTTAATATTTCTCTTGTTTTTTGGGTTTAAAAAATATGTCTTAAAAAACACTGCTTTTGGTGGTGGAAAACTTGTTCAGGTTTTGAGTACAAATTTTCTAGGCCCCAAAAAAAATATTGCACTTGTGGAGGTGGCTGGTGAAATTTTAGTTCTTGGAGTTTCTGAGCAGAATATTTCACTCCTGACCAGCATTCGTGAACCAGGTCGTATAGAAGAAATTAAAAATGCACATGGCGATAATAGTCATATCACAGACTGGAAACAAGGCGTCCCTAACAATGCGGATGGACAGACTTCGGTGGCTGCTTCCAATGCTTCAAACATGTTTTCTAGGTACCTCAAGCAGTTCTCAGGTTCTAAGTCTAGTAAGCAAGCTTCTGTTGATGCTGTTACGGAAAAAATAAGACGTAATATGGGAAAGCTGAGGACTACATGAAATATAATTTAATGAAAATTGTTTTATGCGGGTGTGTGGTTCTCGGTTTATTTTTAATGACCGGTTTTGTTTCTGAGTCAGAAGCGATTCCATTTCCGAATATTACGCTTGGCGTTGAGGATGCAGATAACCCGGAAAAAGTTTCAAGTGCTTTGCAGATTCTGGTTTTGCTGACAATTTTGACACTTGCACCTGCAATTTTGATTATGACAACTTCTTTCGCAAGAATAATTATTGTTCTTTCGTTTTTGCGACAAGCAATGGGGACTCAGCAAACTCCTCCTACTCAAATTCTTATTGGGCTTGCCCTGTTCTTGACTATGTTTATCATGGGACCCGTTTGGAGTGAAATAAATGAGGGCGCGTTAAAACCTTACATGGAGGAAGAGCTAGGTCAGTTTGAGGCTTTAAAGCTAGCGGAAATACCTATTAAAAGGTTCATGTTGAACCATACTCGTGAAAAGGATCTTTCATTATTTATTAACTTATCTGAGGATAAAAGTCCCGAAAGTAAAGAAGATGTCAGCATACAGACTATAGTTCCAGCTTTTATCATTAGCGAGTTGAAGACTGCATTCCAGATAGGGTTTCTTATTTATATTCCATTTTTGATTCTTGATATGGTAGTTGCCAGTATCCTTCTATCAATGGGTATGATGATGCTCCCTCCAGTACTTATTTCTTTACCCTTTAAGTTGATGTTGTTTGTGATGGTTGATGGTTGGTACTTAACCGTAGGTTCATTGATGAAAAGTTTTAGTTAGAGAGGGAATATGGATCAAGCTTTTATTGTAGATTTTGCTATGGAAAGTATCAAGACGACCTTGTTGTTGTCTGCACCGATGTTAGGGTTTGGTCTTGTTACGGGGTTGTTGGTATCTATTTTCCAGGCGGTTACTTCGATTCAAGAGTTGACCCTGACGTTTATTCCAAAGATTCTGGCTGTTTTCTTTTCATTAATTCTTTTCTTTCCGTGGCTTCTTGAGCTAATGCTTAGTTTTACGTCCAACATACTGATCAACTTTCCTGAGTATATTCAGTGATGGGTATTTTTGATCTCAGCGCGATTGAATACCAGAATTTTTTATTTGTTTTACTTCGCGTTGGCGCACTTATTATGTTTGTCCCTATACTTGGAAGTTCGCAGATTCCAGGCCGTATTAAGATTGGATTTATTCTTTTTGTTTCGATTGCTGTGTTTCCTATGGTGCGTGCTACGCCAATGCATGATCCTAAGGGGTTGTTTGATCTTGCTGTTTGTTTGTTTTCGGAAATCACAATTGGTTTGGCCGTAGCTTATTCAGCGAGGTTGCTGTTTACGGCCGTGCAGATTGCCGGCACCATTGTTGATTTTCAGATGGGATTTGGAGTGGTAAATGTTTTTGACCCACAAACCGAAACACAGGTTTCAGTTACTGCACAATTTCAGAATATAATTACTATTCTTATGTTCCTGGCTCTCGATGCACACCACATTATTATTGGGGCAATTGTTGAAAGTTTTTTTTTAATAAATCCATCCCAGATAAATTTTTCTACATTTACGCCAGAAATCATATTGCTACTTTTTAAGGCTACGTTTGTAACCGCTGTTAAGATTGCAGCGCCTATTATGGCGATCTTGTTTTTTATCAGCGTGGGTCTTGGTTTAGTCGCGAGAACTGTGCCACAAATGAATGTGTTTATTGTGGGCTTTCCACTGCAAATTGGAGTGGGTTTGCTCATGGTTGGTTTGTCGATGTCATTTTTCAGCATCGTTGTTCAAGGACAAATTGAACAACTTCCCGAAAGGTTTTTGGGTATCATGCAATCTTTTAAATCATAACTCTAAGCGACTTTCATAATGGCTGAAGAGAGTAAAGACCAAAAAACTGAGGAGGCGTCGTCCAAACGAATTGCCGACACTCGGGAAAAAGGTAATTTTGCGCAGAGTCGGGAGATATCTTCATCATTTGTTTTGCTTGCTAGTATCATTGGTTTTTCTATTGCAGGAAGACATGCTACCGAGACTGTCATTAAAACTTGGTATTCTAACCTAGCGGAGATGGGGACAGTCAACCTGAATATTCATGAGCTTTTTCGTCTCATGAACTGGAACATGCAAAATCTTTTTTTTATTATTGGTCCAATACTAATTATTATTATGGTGGCTGGTGTGCTTGCCAACGTTGTTCAAACGGGTGGTCTTCAGTTTTCATTACATCCTTTAAGCCCCAAATGGAGCAAGCTAAACCCATTAAAAGGGTTCGGTCGCATTTTCTCTAAAAACTCTCTGGTAGAATTATTTAAATCATTGTTTAAAATTTCCATAGTCTCTGTTATTGCCTACCAGACCATTGATAGTCATTGGGGTGAGATACCAGTGCTCATGGGTTATGGGGTGGGGCAAGTACTTGTTTTTATGGGAGAGGTTATGGTTGAGATCATGACTAAGGTACTTCTTGTTATGATTATTTTGGCAGCATTAGACTTTTCCTTCCAAAAATATACTTACCTGGAAAATCTTCGTATGACAAAACAGGAAGTAAAAGATGAGCGTAAGGATTTGGAAGGTAACCCACAAATCAAACAACGAATCCGAAGTG
>JAPYPK010000128.1 GCA_029937655.1 Nitrospinaceae bacterium | reverse complement strand
TACGTTTATTTTTGATTAGCAGTCATTACAGGAGTCCTATAGATTTCAGCATGAAAAATTTAGAGGATGCGGAAAAGGTGATATTGCGTTTCTATGAGGCTTTAGATAATGCGGAATCTATTGTAGGCGACCACAATGTTTCTCTAGAGGAGATTAAAAAGCACCCTTTTTTAGCTAAATGCGAGAAGGCAATGGATGACGATTTTAATACGGCTGTGGTAGTTGCTCATTTGAACGAAGAGTCACGCGGAATCAACTCTGAGTGTAGTCTTATTGGTAGTGGAAAGGGGGATAAGAAAAACCTGGCTCTTCGCCTTTCGACCTTTAAATTTGCAGGAGAGTTACTAGGTTTACTCACAGGATCACCAGAAAAAATTAGGCAAGAAATATTTAACATCAAGAAAACAGAGCTTGAACTTGATGTTGGTAAAATCGAATGTCTTATCAAAGATCGTAATGAAGCGCGCAAGAATAAGAACTGGGGTCGAGCAGACGAGTGCCGAGACGAGTTAACGCAAATGGGAGTTGTCTTGGAGGACACACCCCAGGGCACTGAATGGAAAATAAAATGAACTAAAGATGGAAGGTTGAGAGATTTTTTTTTAATCTATAGTCTTTAACTAATCCAACAATATTCTAGTTGTTGATCCCAAAGATTCCACTATGATTCGATAAAGAGGAATAATGTTGACGTTGATAAGGATTTATCTGATAATTCTTCCCTTTTCTATTTTAAGATAAACGCTAGGTGTTTTTGACGACGGATTCTGATAAGCACTTGATTCCACTTGATGAAGTGGATAAAGTGTCTCTGACCCCTGTTTTATATTCCTAATTCTCATATTAGTAATTATGGATCATTTAGACGAGTTAGAAAACCAAAGTATTTTTATAATGCGTGAGGCGTATAAGAATTTCAAAAACCTTGCGATGCTTTGGTCTATTGGTAAAGATTCGACGGTGCTCGTGTGGCTTGCGCGGAAAGCATTTTTTGGCCATTGCCCCATTCCACTGGTGCATATCGATACCACTTACAAAATTCCAGCGATGATTAAATATCGGGATGAGTTCGCGAAGAAATGGGGTCTCAACTTGGTAGTAGGTAAAAACGAGAAGGCACTTGCTGAGGGGATGAACCACGAAAAAGGTAGGCTTGTTTGTTGTGAAGCATTGAAGACCATGGGTTTGCACGCAATAATGGAACAGGAAGGGTACACAGGCCTAATTCTTGGTATTCGTAGAGATGAGGAAGGTACTCGAGCAAAGGAGCGTTACTTTTCTCCTCGAGATAAAAATTTTGAATGGAATTTCAAGGATCAACCTCCGGAGCTTTGGGATCAGTTCAAAACATCTTTTACCCCTGATACACATATTCGTATTCACCCGATTCTTCACTGGACCGAGTTGAATGTTTGGGAATATATCCACCGTGAAAAAATTCCAATTATTGATCTTTATTTTTCTAACGCTGAAGGGAAACGCTATAGGTCATTGGGTTGCGCTCCATGCACGACCCCCATTGATTCTAAGGCTAAAAACGTAGTAGAGGTTATTGAAGAGTTGAAAAATACTACATCCGCTGAGCGTTCTGGCAGGGCTCAAGATCAGGAAAATACATACGCGATGCAAAAACTTCGCGCCCGAGGGTATATGTAATTTGAAATAGATTCTCCCCCCTCCTAGTCAAAATCAAAGTAAAGAGTAATAGAGTAATTATGAGTGATAACGGTAAGGTTAATACATTGAATAGTCGTTTGATGAAGTTGGTCATTGTGGGTCATGTGGACCACGGCAAGTCAACCTTGGTTGGTCGCCTCCTGTCCGACACGGACAGTTTGCCTACAGGTAAACTAGATTTTGTGAAAGATATTTGCAAACGCCAGGGCAAGGAGTTCGAGTTCGCGTTCCTTCTTGATGCGTTGGAGGAAGAGCAGGAGCAGGGAATCACCATTGATACATCCCAAATTTTTTTCAATACCCAAAAAAGACGATACGTGATTATTGATGCTCCTGGGCACAAAGAATTTTTAAAAAATATGGTTACAGGCGCGGCCAATGCCGAGTCAGCATTGCTTCTTATTGATGCATATGAGGGGATTCAAGAGCAGTCGCGGCGTCACGGGTACATTCTTAAGTTACTTGGATTAACGCAGGTGGCTGTGGTTATTAACAAGATGGATTTAGTCAACTATGAGCCCGAGGTTTATTACAAGATTAAAACTGAATATACGAAGTTTCTTGGTTCAATGGGTATCGAAGCTAGGGAGTTTATTCCTGTTTCTGCTAAGTTAGGAGTTAATATTGCCAAAACCAGTGAAGAAATATCTTGGTATAAAGGACCTAGTGTTCTCAGTATGCTAGACCAATTCACAGAAAAACAACCACCGACTCATCTTCCATTTCGTTTCCCGGTTCAGGATGTTTACAAATTTGATGAGCGTAGAATAATTTCTGGAAGAGTTGAGTCGGGAACGGTTAACGTAGGTGACCAGTTAGTTTTTTCACCTTCAAATAAGGTAGGAGTGATTAAAACGATCGAGGCATGGAGCGTGGAGAACCAGCCTGTAGAAGCCAAGGCTTCTGAATCAATAGGTTTTACCCTCGAGGAACAGATTTTTGTGGAACGTGGTGATGTTGCTACTCTCAAATCAGATTTGCCGATTGTTTCGACTACGTTTGACGTCAACGTTTTTTGGATGGGTAAGCGCCATCTTGAAAAAGGAAGGACGTATACGTTGAAACTAACTACCCAAGAAGTATCCTGCGAAATCGTAGAATTTAAAAAAGTGGTAGACGCCTCGACGTTAGAAACACTTGAAGGTCAGGAATTTTTAGCTAAAAACGATGTTGCAGAAGTTACGTTGCGTACTGTTACCCCGGTGGCTTTTGATTTGTTTGGCTCGATTCCAACTACAGGTCGTTTTGTTTTGGTCGATGAATATGATGTGTGCGGCGGAGGGATCATTACAACATATACACCAAATAAGAGTGATCGTTTGCGCGATGAAGTCCGCAATCGGGATTTTCATTGGCTTAAAAGTGATATTAAGCCAGAAGAAAGAGCGTATAGAAACGGACATCAATCGACTTTGATATTGATAGTAGGAGAGTCTGGTGTGGGTAAGGCTAAATTGGCCAAGTATCTTGAACGGAAACTATTTGAACTTAATTTTCAGAGTTATCTTTTGGACGGGCGTAATGTAGCTTTGGGTGTTTCTGCTGATATTGATTCACAGCAGATAAAGCAAGAAGGTGAAGTGGTACGTCGATTTGGTGAAGTGGCAAAACTATTTCTTGATGCTGGCCATGTAGTCATCTCTACATCCAATGTTTTTAATCAAGAGGACCATACAGATCTTCGTTTACTGGTAGATCCCTGCCAAGTTGTCGAAATTTTTGTTACTGATGTAAAAGAGACAAGTAAAAATTGTGATTTAAAATTATCGATAGTAGAGGCAGGCAAAGAAAATGAAGCAGCAAATACGATTTATGACTATCTGAAAAATAAAAAAATTCTCACAGGACACAATTATTCAATTTAAGTGTATTTGATTTTTTTAGCTTCTTGTTTTTGGAAAAGAATTGACTTTTAGTAGATGAGGTGCAAAATATACTTCTTTTCCAGCTTAATCATGGTTTTTTTGTAAGCGAGATTTAAAAAAATGCCCAAGGTGACTATAACCAATGAAGAAACAGGTAAATCCAAAGAGTATAAGTTGGGCTATGGTGCTAATTTAAGAAAATCTGCTTTGTTTCAGGATGTCGACTTATACAAAGGGCTTAATACTCAATTAAACTGCCGGGGAATGGGTATTTGTGGTAAATGTGTAATAGAACCGACCCCACTTGAAAACGTAAGTGAGCAAACTCTCTTTGAAAAAATTCATAGACTGGAACCACACCAAAGGCTAGGATGTCGTACTAAAGTTTTTGGGCCTGTTACTATCAAAGCAGGAATCCAGGATTAAACTTCTCGCCACCTCTATCTAAACCTCCAAGATAACAACAAAAATAGTGGGGAATTTATTCTCTCCTTTATTTAGGCTCTGGTTTTCACATTTGTAGAACAATGAGGACAGGTAGGAGCGTTAACCCGACCAAGGTGATGAGCGCGTGTATAA
>JAPYPK010000127.1 GCA_029937655.1 Nitrospinaceae bacterium | reverse complement strand
AACCAGTAACAACTCGATTAACAGTCGAGTGCGCTACCATTGCGCCACACCGGAATAATAGCATTTGGGTTCTTGATCTTAACCTTCCTAAGTCATGAACCAAAAATTAGATTCCTATCGGAGGGGTATAGTTAAATCATTTCGGTTATATTGTCAAGCCTCATCGCACGATCATTTCATTGTTGTGCGACCTTCAAGTGACTTCATAAGGGTTACTTCGTCAGCATACTCAATATCCCCACCGACCGGGAGCCCTCTTGCAATACGAGTAATTTTTATATTTTCCGTTTGTAAAATTTTTGCAATATAAACTGCCGTAGACTCTCCTTCCATATTCGGGTTGGTAGCCAAAACTACCTCCTGAATATTACTATTTAAAACTCGTTTTCTAAGGGATTCGATATTTAGTTCTGCCGGTCCAATTCCATCAAGGGGTGAAATCACTCCCATTAATACATGGTAGACACCCTTAAAGTATCCCATATTTTCCATTGCGTAAACATCGTGGGGTTCTTCCACAACGCATATAAAGGTGGAGTCACGCTTAGGGTCTATGCAAATACCGCAGGGATCAACCTCAGTGATACTGTGGCACTTAGAGCAAAGAACTATTTTTTCTTTGACCTTACGAATCGCGTCAGCCAATTTATAAGCTTGTGCCGCACTTCCTCGCATCAAGAAAAAAGATAACCTCTCGGCTGTTTTCTGCCCAATTCCTGGCATGCGCTGGAGTTGTTCTAATAATTCAATAACAGCTGGTGGACGTTTCATGAAAGATAAATTTATGGAAACAGACCAGGAATTTTTATTCCACCAGTGAAGCGAGTCATTTCTTCCTGTGCGAGTTCTTTTACTTTTCTATGTACTTCATTGATTGCCCCAGTTATTAAATCTTCGAGTACTTCACGGTCATTCATATTGATCAGTTCATCATCAATATGAACGGAAATAATTTCATTGACCCCGTTCGCCACAATTTTCACCATACCGCCACCTGTGGAAACCTCAACTTTCTTTTCCGCTAGATCACGTTGCACATCTGCCATTTTTGATTGCATTTCTTGAGCCTGTTTAAACAGGGATCCAAAATCTTTCACCGACATATTAATTAATTAGATTAAAATTTATATTTCACCTTATTTATAAAAAAATAAGATGGATTAACTACTTAATGACCACGCCCCCAAATACATTTAATGCATCTTGAATAATCTCTGTTTCGGATTTATCTTGGCTCTGATTAAAGGAATTTATATTTGTTTCTTTACTCGCCAACCTGCTGCTAGATGAATTGGTATCAGGAATTGATCTCTTCTCACTTAAAACTAACGTAACGTTTATTTCCCGGTCACAAACAAGTTTTACTGCATCCTTTAACAATTGTATGTTTTCCTGGCTTTTTACTTGATCCAAGGTAATTCCATCTATGAAACCAAGATCTAAGCTTGACTCACTAAAGGCTAGAACTTTGCACTGTTCAAGGTAAAGCTTAAAGACTGGCTTGCGTACACAAATTTCTTGCTTAATCTGTTGCCAATTGGAACTCGAGTCTAAACAACGATCGGAAGAAAACTCAACTGATTCTTTTTTTTTTAGTTCATCCTGAACAGAGTTTATCGATGTCGTTGATAAAACTACTGGTTGTTGGCCTTTTTCTTCTAACGCGTTTATAGCCTTTATCATATCGTCGATACGATGAAACGGACGCACATCCGCCAAACGCAAAATAGACATTTCAAAAATCATTTGCGCCATAGAACTACGCTTCATTTCCGTTTCCGTCCTAGATAAAACGGAAAACATTTGTTGCAACTCATCAACATGAAAAGCTTTTGATTGATCTTGCAATACTTGTAGGTTACAAACCTGAATATCCAAAAGCACTTCTGGTTTATTGGACAATTTTACCATCATCAAATTTCTCAGGTACTCGGCTAAATCTCGACAGAGAAAATTTAAATCTTTTCCATCGGTAATGATTGACTGGACAGATTCTATAAGCTTAACCGAATCCTTTTTTATTAGGTGCTCAACTAGCTTTTCTAGCGTTGTACTTCCAACCACTCCCAGAACTTCCTCCACAGAATCATTTTCTATTTTATTTCCGCAATAGGCAATTACCTGATCAAGTAAACTTTGAGCATCTCGCATACTACCAGCACCCGATTTTGCAATTTTTTCAAGGCTGAGCCCATTGGCCTCAATGCCTTCTTGATCACAAATAATTTTAAGTTGTTCGATGATTTGCCTTTGCGAAAGAGGTTTGAACTCAAAACACTGACATCGAGAAAGAATGGTTTCAGGAATTTTCGAAAGTTCCGTAGTTGCGAACAAAAATACTACTTTAGGAGGTGGTTCCTCGAGAGTTTTAAGCAAGGCATTGAAAGCACTTTTTGACAGCATGTGCACTTCGTCAATAATATATACCTTGTACCGGCTTGCAGAAGCAGCATACTTAATGGTTTCGATCAGTTCTCGAGCCTCTGCCACACTGTTATTAGATGCTCCATCAATTTCACGCACATCAATAGAATTTCCTAATTTTATTTCTTGGCAGAAATCACACTCATCACAAGGTTCAGAGATAGGTCCTTTGGCACAATTGATAGCCTTAGCAAGAATACGAGCAGTGGTAGTTTTCCCCACGCCGCGTGTTCCCGAAAATAAATAGGCGTGTGATATCTTGTCTAATTCTATTGCGTTACGCAGTGTACGAACAATATGCTCTTGTCCGATTAACTCGCTAAATTTTTGGGGACGCCACTTGCGCGCCGATACTTGAAATTCCATTGGATGTACCTGCTAAATGATCAAGTTTTTGGTTACGCACCAAAAAAAAGGAAATATTGAAGGCAGTTTACTGGGTAATCCCACAGCACACATAGAATGTTGCTACCGCTGCTTCCTTCCGGACCTGACGGGATTCGCAATACCACGTTGCGTGAGGCCCAGCAAACTACCAAACTTAATTAAGTTCAAACGGAGAGGGAGGGATTCGAACCCTCGGTAGGGGTTAAGCCTACACACGCTTTCCAAGCGTGCGCCTTAAACCGCTCGGCCACCTCTCCTATATTTCAGGAGAAAAACTTGCACTATCTATCCCCTCCATTAGTAAACAAAAAAACAACGAAGAGAATTTAAATTTCAGCGCCTACAAAAACACAATTATTCGCACACAAACCGCCGTTAGTCGCTTAACTACCCTTCTAAGGGGGTTATTTTTTGACAATGAAAATTGAACAAATATTAAAGAGTGCGCCCAAGAGGACTCGAACCTCCGACCTATGGTTCCGCAAACCATCGCTCTATCCAGCTGAGCTATGGGCGCTTAATTATATAAAAAGACTAGCTGGTAACCTTCCAAATTGTTATAAGGCATTCTTCTCTTTATCTATGACACAACAGCGGGAATTGCCCCCAACAACTCAATAGAAATTAATTTATGATCGAATTCGTACATCGATGGAAATTTCTTAAAAGCCCATCCTTTATAAATAACTTTTCCGGTTTCTTCAACTATGAGTTGCACCGCTGGGTTTAATGGCTCATTGCCAATTGAAGTGTAGGTCTTCTGATCCATCATAAAATTTGGTAAAAAAGGTCCTACTGTTACTACCAAACCCGAGCCGACGGGGGTGAAACTGCTACCTAAGTTTAAAGTATGAATCCCCCCCAACTCCTCATTTTCTTTGTTCTGAACCAAAATTTTCACGGCATTCCATTTACCCTCAACCTCAGAAGGGATGACTATTTTCCTAGAAATGAGCACCTTACTATTCACCTGTGGGTGGCCACTTTCATTGTTCTCTGATCCTTCTATCAATTCTTTCGAGCTGGCGGTGCCATTTAATTTAGAGGACGACCCTTCAATATTGCTCAACTGAGCTAATGATTTTTCGGGTAATGGTTCACTTTTATCTGTACCTATCGAACAACCCATTCCTCCATTAAATATAACTATTAAGAATAATATCCACATCTTTGTTCTTCTACTCAATTTATCAAGTACGTGTTTCATCGTTAAATTAGATGGCGGAGAGGGAGGGATTCGAACCCTCGGTAGGGGTTAAGCCTACACACACTTAGCAGGCGTGCGCCTTAAGCCAACTCGGCCACCTCTCCAGATCTGTTAAATACCTTTTTTAATTATTAATTCATACGTTTATTGTTAGTTCATCCAATCGATCTAATGTCAAAAAATGGCGGAGGGAGTAGGATTCGAACCCACGGTACTTTCG
>JAPYPK010000126.1 GCA_029937655.1 Nitrospinaceae bacterium | reverse complement strand
ACGACCTCCTATAAATATTAACGAGAAAGAAAGGTGTAAGACCAAAGGAAACAAATTAGAAAATCAATATAGAGGGGGGGGTCACTAATGTAGGTAGGGAGAAATCCTACCTGTCTGACCATTGAACCTTTTAAATCTTAGTTGTTCAATCAAACCGACCTTTTCATCTACCGCGTGAGTTTCAACCAAAAGGGGATTTTGATAAAAAATAAGATCCCAGCAACCTTGTCCTTCTTCATATTTTAGAAGGTAAATATTGTTGTCGTCGGCCTCCACTTTAAAAAAAACCTCTCCAACACCGTACCACCGATCCACAATCTCTTTTATTCTGTATCGACGATCACAAACCTGAAAGGCAACGGGTCTTTCTTTTGTCTGAAGTTTTGAGCAAAACTCAACTTTAATCATGGTCAAATCTTATGCTTGAGCCTGATAAAAGTAAACCATTATTTAACATGGTAACAATTCCAAAACTAATGCGCTTTTGAAGTACTGATGAAAAATATTTTAAATTATATTAAAACTGATAAAATGAGTGCTGTGATGCACTGTAATTAACCGATTATATTTAAAAATTAATTAGAACCCGTTCTTCCATCAGAAAGTCACATTAAACTTTTCACAAGAACTAGAAATTATTTCAAGCGCTATTTTAGCGCTAGCCCTAAACCATTTACATTCAAAACCTGTTTCGGTGCTATAGGGTCATGTAGTTTATGATTTGCGATATATTGACATTAAGCAGGCAGTTTGTTAGCTTGGGAAACTTGATCTTGTACTTAATAAATATTGGGGATTAAAGATGCCTTGGGACGATTTACACGAACCGGGAAAACCCGGAAATAAAGGTGGCGGAAGTCAGGGAGGGGGCTCTCAAGATAAATCACCTTTCGACATCCCACAAATCCAAATCCCGAAATTCAAACCATCTATGTTTTGGATTGTTGGTGGGCTGTTGCTAATGGTCTGGATTATTCCAGGAACATTTTACTTTGTAGAACCAGACGAAGAAGGAGTTGTTGTGACCTTCGGAAAATTTTCCCGTATCACTCAACCTGGGATGCATTTCAAGTTCCCTTCCCCGATAGAACATGCGAGCACCCCGAAAGTCAGAAAAATCCGACGAGCTGAGATAGGCTTCCGTACAACTCAGGGAGGAGGCTTACAAAAAGTTCCCGCTGAAGCTCTCATGCTCACAGGCGATCAAAACATAATAGATATCAATCTCGTCGTTCAATACAAAGTTATGGATTCTGTGGCCTATTTGTTCAATGTGCGGCGAGTTCACAAGCTTGTAAGAAACATTTCTGAAACCGTTGTCCGTGGGATAGTCGGTAGCAGGAAAATTGACGAGGCTCTAACCACGGGTAAAGCAGCAATACAAATAACTGCCCAAGAACAAATCCAGACTCTTCTAAACAAACACGAATCAGGCGTTCAAATTGTCACGATACAACTACAAGATGTTCATCCCCCTGAGCAAGTAGCCTCAGCATTTAAAGATGTTGTCTCCGCACGCGAAGATAAAGAGCGAATGATCAATGAGGCCCAGGGCTACCGCAATGCTGTGATTCCAGAAGCTCGAGGTCAAGCGGCTCAAATTGTAAGAGCTTCTGAAGCATACCGAGAAGAAAAAATTAACATGGCAATAGGTGACAGCCAACGCTTCATACTGCATTATAATGAGTACAAAAAAGCGCCTTCAATTACTCGTAAACGGATTTACTTGGAAACTATGGAAGAGGTTCTTCCTTCTATGCAGAAATTTGTGCTGGGTAATAATAAGCAAGGTGTCCTCCCAATTCTTCCGTTAAGACCGGGAACACTTGCCGACGTAACCGGGAAATAACCAACTAACTTATGAAACAAAACGGACTTATTATAGGATTGGTACTAGTAGTATCATTGATATCTACTTCAATGTTCACTGTGCACCTAACGCAATCTGCGGTTGTACTCGAGTTATCAAAACCAAAGAAAATCGTCACTGAACCCGGGCTATATTTCAAGATCCCTCTTATTCAAAAAGTCCGCTATTTTTCCAAGCAACTTCTGGACAACGACTCACCTCCCACCGAGGTCCTCACGCGCGACAAGAAAAATCTATTGATTGATAATTTTTCTTTGTATCGTATAACTGATCCTCTGAAATTCTTGGAAACGGTGCGCACAGAAAACGGCGCCCGCGCTCGACTGGATGACATTGTATATTCTGAGCTTCGAGTCGAAATTGGTACCCATGACCTCCATGAAGTTGTAACCGAAACTAGAGGAGCCATCATGGAGAAGGTGACAAAGGAGGCTAATAAAAAAGCGGCAGAATACGGTATCCAAATGGAAGAAGTTCGGATGAAACGGATTGACCTGCCACCAGAAATTGCCAACTCGATTTACAACCGAATGCGTACTGAACGGCAACGGATTGCAATGGAGTACCGTTCGGAAGGAAAAGAAGAGTCCACCAAAATTCGAGCTCAGACAGACAAAGAAAAAACAATTCTTATTGCCCAAGCCTATAAGCAGGAACAAATCCTTCGAGGTGAGGGAGACGGAGAATCAACAAAGATTTATGCTGAAGCGTTCAAGAAGGACCCAAAATTTTACAATTTCATTCGTTCCATGGAAGCTTACAAAAAATCTTTGAAGACAGACACCACCATTCTTCTCTCGGAAGATTCTGAGTTTTTAAGCTTCCTTAACAAAAAAAACTGATAGTCCCAATAGGACACTCCTGTCCTCATGAAACCTAACTGTTTTAATCAACCAAAATTAAAATTGAGTTTTTGCGTTCCTTTAACTAGCTTTTATTTCTTATGAGAATTTTGATAGCCGGAGCTGGCATTGTTGGCAATAACTTGGCTGAGCAACTCTCCGAAGAAGGCCATGATGTTTCTATCATAGACGAGGACACCGAAAAAATTCGCCGCATCTCGGACACATTGGATGTAATGTCGGTTTGCGGTAATGCATGCATGCCCAGCATTCTTGTAAAAGCCGGAATTCGTGACATGGAAATGGTGATCGCAGTCACCAATACAGACGAAATCAACTTGATGGTGTGTTTCCTCGCTTCTAAATTTCAAGTTCCCAAGCGATTTGCAAGACTTCGCAGCATGGAGTTCACGGGTTCCGGGCAAATCTTTCCACCAAAAGAACTGTTTATTGACCAGGCAATCAATCCTGGAGAAATCATTATTGATACGATTCTTAAAATTCTAAAAACACCTGGTGCTGTAAATGTTACGGAGTTTGCTCAGGGAAAGGTTTTATTGCGCGAGTTTGATTTGCCTGAAAATGCCCCACTGACAGGGAAAAGCATCAAGGAACTCGTAAGTATTTCTGATTTCGACTTGATAATAATCGTTGCCATCGTTCGCGAGGGGAAACTCATTATCCCAAAACCAGAAGATATTCTGCAAACGGGTGACCGAATCTACACTTTGGTAAATAAAGAATTCCTACCGTTTCTTTTGCCTATGTTGAATAAAACCGTCGATGCGGTCGAGAAAATAGTTATCTATTCTGCTAACCCTGTATCGATCAATCTCGCCAAGGCACTGGAAGAAACCGTCAAAAACGTGTGCATTATTGAACCCTCGCGTGAAGCTGCTAATAAAGCCGCAGGGGAACTTTCAAAGACCTTGGTCCACCAAGGGACAGGAACAGATCTAGATTTGTTCAACGAAATAAACATGAAAGATGTCGATTTCTTTATGGCACTTTCTGATGACGATGAAAATAATATCCTCTCCGCTCTATTAGCAAAAAAATACGGTGCTCGACGTGCGGTAGTCATAACCAATGACCCGGAGTATCTACCTATTCTTGACTCGATCGGGATAGATATTACAGTCAACCCTCGCCTAATCGTAGTCAGTACTATTTTGAAACATTTGCGTAAAGGTGATGTTATTTCTGTTTTTAAATTAATAGAAGATGCCGAAGTGCTGGAATTAGTTGTTGATGCTAACTCAACGATTGCAAGAAACAAAATCTCTGATTTAAACTTTCCTGAAGACGCAATGATAGGTGCAATCCTTCGCCAGGGGGAAATGTTGGCCCCTGATGAGAACATTACTATTCAAGAGGGTGATTCAGTTATTGTTGTAGCTTTGAGCTCAGCAATTGAAAAAATCGAAAAACTTTTCGGACGCAAAAGACACTTTTTCCAGTTCTGATGAACATTCTTGCGATTTTCAATGTTGTGGGGGTTCTCCTCCTTCTTCTTTCAGGCCTAATGG
>JAPYPK010000125.1 GCA_029937655.1 Nitrospinaceae bacterium | reverse complement strand
GTACTCGTAAAAGAAAAATAGGTTTTCCTGGAATAGTAACGCGCGAAACATTACGTCAGGGAATAGAATATATTCGCTCACACTCCGAAATACGCGACGTGATTTTGTCTGGAGGTGACCCACTTTTGGTCCCTGATAAGGAGTTGAGTCGAATTCTTGGCGAATTGAGAAGTGTCGAACATCTGGAGATCATCCGCATAGGAACACGAGTACCAGGAACTCTTCCGCAAAGGGTAACTCCAGAACTTTGTAAAATCCTAAAAAAATATCACCCCCTTTATTTTAATATTCATTTTAATCATTCGGATGAAATTACGCCGGAGGTGGAAAAAGCCTGTAATATGCTGGCTGATGCGGGAATCCCACTAGGAAGTCAGACAGTTCTTTTGAAAGGGGTTAACGACAACGCTAAAGTTATGAAAGAACTTATGCAGAAGTTACTTAAAATACGGGTAAAGCCCTATTATATTTATCAGGCTGATATGGCCTTAGGAACCGGGCACTTTCGAACTAATGTGCAGAAGGGTCTCGATCTTATTAGTGATTTGCAGGGACACACCTCTGGAATGGGAGTTCCTTATTTTGTGATCGATGCACCAGGCGGAGGCGGGAAAATTCGTTTATTGCCAAATACAGTTATGGAGCACAATGAAAAAGAAATTATCATTAAAAATTATGAAGGGAAAACCTACCGTTATCCACAGCCTGCCAATAAACCCCTTAAGAGTAAGACATTAGTTAACGAAAAACTTCCTATTGATGATCCTTGTGAGATTCTAGCCTGAATAGCCTTTCCGGATAGACTTTATCTGCTATATACTACATTCAAAAAAACATAAGATTTGTAGCGGCGCGACATGCTTCAGTATAGATGTTGCGAATGACTTTGATAGTAAGTGTATGGTTTAAAGTAATCAGGTAAAGTCAATGCGATATTCGGAAAATAATTTTTAATGGAGGTAGCAAGTGCCAGTGTTTGGTTGTCTTGTAAAATAAAAACTTGACCCACGGTTGTTACGAAAGTAATAAAACAATTATCTGATTTCAGTCTGGAGAATCTTTTGATGATACTTTTGGAAGGAGCTAAAGAGTGTTATTAAGTAATCTAAGGATATTTCTCTAGATTAAAGAGGGCTTGTTCTCATGCAGAAAATAAAAGGAGCCATAAAAAAAAATATAATCGCCGGACTTTTGGTGACGGTTCCTGTTGCACTTACCTATATTATTCTCGAATTTGTGATTACGCGTATAGATGAGATGATGGTTCCAGTAGTTTCTAAGATAATAAACGAGAAGGCTATGGAAAATTTAAACGGGTATTTTATTCCCGGTATGGGTTTTTTACTTCTCATTTTTTTTGTTTTTTTTATAGGTTTGATTGCGACTAATTTTTTTGGCAAAAAGGTATTCAAATTTGGGGAATTAGTACTACATAAAATCCCGATCGTTCGAGTTATATACATTACTATTAAAAAAGTGGTAGATACAATTTCTCAATCCAAAACACCCACGTTTGAAAAAATGGTACTGATTACGTATCCACGTTCCCCTCTAAAAACTATTGGAATTGTAGCCTGCGACACACCAGACATGGTTTTTAAAATGGTTGGGAAACGGTCAGTTAATGTGTTTGTGCCTACATCTCCCAATCCGACAACTGGGTTTGTTATTGCCGTTCCGATAGAGGATGTCAATTTTCTTAAAATGACAGTTGAAGAGGGGTTGAAGATGATAATTTCGTTCGGAGTTGTCGCACCAAAATAATCTTTCGTTTGAATAAAAGTTTACTTTAAGGCTTTTTTTTAGGAGTTGTCGTTTTTCCCGCAAGTTTTTCTGTGATCGCTTTGGCAACCTTCACATCGAGTTGACTGAGTACCTGTCCAGCAATTTTGCTTTTCATGCCGGAAATAATTCGCAAGGCAAGATCTTCATTAATAGCTGCTATCAAGTTGGCAGCTTCAGCTGGTTTCATGGTTGAGTATACCTTGATCAGTGAGTCAACATTTTTCTTGATAATTTTTTCTTTCTCTCCGAATTGTTCCTTGCTTTCCTTCAAAGCTTGTTCGATTTTTTGTAAATCTTTTTGAATGTTTTCTTCTAGTGTTTTTAGTTGTTGTTCCTTGGAGGTTAATTCTTTTTCCCTGGTTTCAAGTTCTTTGTTTTTCTTTTCAATCATTTCCATCATGCGAAATGTTTCTGGATTGATAGAGGTATTTTGTTTTGGAAGTTTGATTTTTTCGGGAGTTTTTTCTTTACCTTCTTTTGGCGGGTCACCTTCTTTATCTTTGGCATTTTGGCCGTCTTCAGCTTCCTTCTTTGGTTCTTCTGGTTGCGCTTCTTTTTTTTGTTCCTCTTCTTGGGCGTATGCGACATTTTCGCCAAAGTTATAAGTATCATTCGGCATTAGAGAAGAGAAAAAAACTCCTAATAATCCTAGGAATAAGGCGGTGAATGTTATTAGTTTAAGTTGCCTGTTCATGAGTTTAAAGACCAGTGGTTTGAGGCAATTTCATCCATTGATTCGGTTTCCATTTTTGCTAACTTGTTTCTATGTTGTTCTAAATCGCGGTCTTTGAGAATTTCCATGGTTCGCCTTTTTCGACTCGCTTCAACCAGTTCTTCTCGCTTGGTTTCGGCCCGCGTATCTATTTCCGAAATTATTTTTTTTTGGCGGTTATTTTGTAAGAAGTTACCTTTAAAAAACATATCATAAAGAAAGTGAGTATCAATAGTTGTGTTTTGAGTCATACGTTGGTTGACCTGTTTGATTTTATTTTTTCGGGCATCCTTTAAAAGGTCTTGTCGATTTTGTTGTTTTTGCTTATGCGCAAGGATATCACCTAGCTGTTTTTGCAAAAGGTTCTCTCTATTTTTATGAACTTTCAAAAGAGTTTCAAATCGAAATTTCATACCTTAACTCTCCACAATTTCTTTTAACATACTCAAACTTTCTCCCATGCTAACGGTTTCCATGATTCCCTGTTTGAGAAATTCGTTTATACGGTCTATTTTTTCAATGGCTATATCCCATTTTGGATTACTTCCTTTAGCATAGGCTCCAATATTAATGAGATCTTTTGCCTCATTATAGGTAGCTAAAAAATCTTTCAGCTTCATAGATAAATCATAATGTTCCTTGGGTATGACATCGATCATCAGGCGACTTACGCTAGCAAGGACATCGATAGCTGGATAATGATTGTGTGCGGCCAATTCTCTATCCAAAACAATATGTCCATCCAGTACTGCCCTGACAGCATCGGAAACAGGTTCACTAATGTCATCACCCTCTACTAAGACGGTATAGAGTCCGGTTATAGTTCCATTTCCTTCACTAGTCCCAGCACGTTCTAGGATTTTAGGAAGCATTGAAAATGTGGAGGGCGGATAGCCTTTTGTCGTAGGGGGTTCTCCAACTGAAAGACCAATCTCTCTTTGTGCTAGAGCAAATCGAGTGATTGAATCCATCATCAAGAGGACATCTTTTCCTTGGTCACGGAAATATTCTGCAATTGTTGTGGCTATAAAAGCTCCTCGGAGACGAACGAGGGGGGGTTGGTCTGATGCGGCTGCAATTACTATCGAGCGTTTCAAGCCGTCTGGTCCTAAGTTTTCTTCAATGAACTCCTTGACCTCTCTTCCGCGCTCTCCAATAAGGGCAATCACATTAATTTCGGCTTCTGTATTGCGAGCTATCATTCCCAGTAGTACCGATTTACCAACGCCTGTACCAGCCATAATACCGATACGCTGACCTTTGGCACACGTGAGTAGGCCATTTATAGATTTCACACCCACATCGAGTGAGTTGCTACTTCGCTGTCGGGAAAGTGGGTTTAAGGGCGTTCCCATAAGAGGGTACTCTGTTCCTAAAGGTATCGGGCCTTTCCCATCAATAGGTTTTCCATTTCCATCCAAAACCCGTCCAATCATTTCCGAACTTACACCAAAAGACGGTTGTTCTTCAGTTACTTCTATGGTGCAACCTGGTTCTATCCCAAAAATATCACCAAGAGGCATGAGCAATGTTTGATTATCTCGAAATCCAACTACTTGAGCTTGAACAGAAGATCTGTTTCTTGAATGAATCGTACAAATGCTGCCGATTGCAACACCAGGACCATTTGACTCGATCATCAGTCCAATAATTCGACTGATCTTACCGATTTTCTTTACAAAAGAATTAGTTTCTATAAAGGAGCTATATTTTTTAATGTCTATGGTTTCTTGCATGATTGAGATTCATTAAAAAATGAAAAAAATTACTCTTCTTTTTCAGGG
>JAPYPK010000124.1 GCA_029937655.1 Nitrospinaceae bacterium | reverse complement strand
GGTTTGCGGCAATACCGGCAACATGACATGCACCATGGAATGGGGCACATGGGCAAAGGTAGTTGCCCTCAGGTACGTTTCACGGTATCAGCTCCTGATGAATTCTTGAAATTAAAAAATCCGCTAAAATCCGACTCGAAAAACTTATTCGCAGGAGAGTCACTTTTTCATACGGATGCGCAACCGACAGCGTGCAAAATCTGTCATGGGTCAACTGGAAACGGAATGGGTATGATGGCCCCTGGTCTTAATCCCCCACCAAGAAATTTTTCTTGTTCAGAGACGATGAATGATATTTCAGATGGTCAGATGTTCTGGGTTGTGAAAAACGGATCGCCTGGTACGGGGATGACTGCTTACAAAAGTTTAGCTGATGAGCAGGTTTGGCAAATCATTCTATACCTTCGGACTCTGGTTAACTAGATGTGGGGAGAAAAGTTACCCAATGTTTTTGAATGTCTAGTCTAAAGAAGGTTGTTTTATTTTCTATTACACCGATTTAGTTGCTGATCCCCTCACGTTGGAAATGATTTACTAGCTTTCAAGCTCACTTTTCTTGCTATTGTTTTAGCAAGGTAATGAGTTTTGAATGGGGTAGGTTGTGAAGATTCTTCTCTTGATATTTGCGGTCTCGGTTTTTGTCTTTCCTGTGGCAAGGGTTTCGGCAGGCCAACAATTAGATTTTTTGACTCGTCATCTGTCTCTAAAACATGAGTCTCCTATTACTCTGATTGCCGCTTCGGGTATTTGCCCTCAGTCGCGCAAAACTGAAAAGGCTCCGTCCAGGTACACCCTCAAACAAAACCCTTTGTTTGCTACTACAAAAAATATTGAGCGAGGACAATCGCTTTATCAAACGGAAGCAAAACCTACTGCCTGTAAAATGTGTCACGGTATTAGAGGAAATGGGAATGGGCGTTTGGCACGAGGGTTGGAACCTGCACCGAGAAATTTTACTTGTGAAGAAACAATGAAATCTCTGTCAGATGGCCAGTTATTTTGGGTTATTAAAAATGGGTCTAAAGGAACTGCCATGTCGGCTCATAAATTTACCCTGAGTGATAAAGATATTTGGCAGGTAATTCACTACTTGAAGCTCTTCTCTCGTTGACATTGCTCTCTACAAACAACTAACCATTCAACGAATGGTTAGCTTTTTATATTTGGAGCGTCTATTCTCTTCCCGCCCACCCAATTCCTCGCGACGTTTTTCCTGGTATTCCTCAAAGTTTCCTTCGAACCAGCGTACCTTGCTTTCGCCTTCGAATACGAGTAGGTGAGTACAGATACGATTTAGAAAAAACCGATCATGACTTATTACTAGAACACAGCCACTAAAATTCAGAATGGCGCTTTCTAGGTTACGTAAAGTTGTAACGTCGAGATCATTTGTAGGTTCGTCAAGAAGCAGGACGTTGCCACCCCGTCGCAGTAGTTTCGCTAAGTGAACGCGGTTACGTTCACCTCCTGACAAATTAGCCACCTTTTTTTGTTGGTCACTTCCCTTGAAGTTGAATTTTCCAACATAAGATCGTGAATTGATGGAACGGCCACCAACTTCTATCTGGTCAGTACCGCCTGTAATTTCCTCGAAAATAGTTTTATCACCGTCAAGGTCATGCCGGTTTTGGTCAACGTATGATAACTTTACAGAAGAACCGATCTCTATTTTTCCTGCGTCCGGAGATTCTTCGCCTACAACCATTCGGAAAAGAGTTGTCTTTCCCGTTCCATTAGGCCCGATGAGACCAACAACTGCACCACGGGGGATAGAAAACGTTAAGTCTTTAATGAGAGGATTGTTATTATAGCCTTTGGTCAAGCCCGTTGCTTCAATAACTTTTTCCCCTAACTTAGGTCCAGAGTCGATTTGTATATCGAGGGTGTTTTCATCAACCTCCATTTTTTGGGCTACGAGTTTTTCATAATCACTTATTCGGCTTTTATTTTTTTTTCGCCGTGCGCTAGGACTTGCTCGAAGCCATTCCAGTTCTTGGTCGACTTTTCTCTGTAAGCTGGAAGCAGTTTTATCTCTTTGCTTGAGCAGTCCGGCTTTTTGTTCTAGCCATGAAGTATAGTTACCCTCAAAAGGAATGCCTCGGCCATTTTCTAACTCGAGGATCCATTTTGTGATGTTGTCCAGAAAATAACGATCGTGGGTGGAAACGATGACGTTGCCAGGGTAATTAGCAAGAGTTTCTTCCATCCATTGTACTGTTTCAGCGTCAAGGTGATTTGTTGGCTCGTCAAGAAGAAGAATATCTGGTTTCTGTAGAAGGGCGCGGCACAACGCGACGCGTCGAGCTTCCCCGCCAGATAAAGTTGAGGGCTGTTGATCGTCTGGAGGAAGTACCAGCGCATCCATGGCGACATTGATCTGGCGGTCTAGTTCCCACCCATCCACTGCATCGATTTGATCCTGTAACCGCCCCATTTTTTCGAGCGCTTTTTCCATCTCTTCGTCCGGTAAAGGTTCACCCATTTTTGCGCTCACTTCGTTGAACTCATTGAGGAGCTTTTTAACCTCGGAGAACGCGTCTTCTACATTTTCCCGAACGGTTTTATTCATATCCAGATGCGGTTCTTGGGAAATAAATCCAATTCGAGTCCCCTTAAGGGGGTCCGCTTTCCCGTCGAACTCTGTGTCTTCGCCTGCCATGATTTTTAGTAGGGTCGACTTTCCGGATCCATTTTCACCGACGATACCAATCTTTGCTCCATGATAAAAAGACAGGTTGATATTTTCCAAAACGGTTTTAGCACCGTAGGTTTTTGAAAGGCCGCTGATGGTGAATACGTATTCTCCTGCCATAGTTTTCCTTGCTACTTTCTTTGAAAAATAATGAAATCAAAATTATTGTTATAGCAGATGTTTAATCTGAATTCGTCTGCTACCCATGAAAACGTTTTTTGACTATAGAACGCAATATGGGTGGGGTCACGTTTATAATACCACTGACTAAAAGACTCAAGACATAAGTTGCCATTTCTTGAAGGATAAAAACGGGTCATTATAGCTAAATATCCTTTGCTGGGTATTTGAGGTATCAGGCACGCTAGTTCTTCTCCTGGATTTTTTATATGCTCAAAGGTTTCTGTAGAGATAATCAGATCATATTTTTTTTTCAGGTCTTCATTGGGAAAAAAATTTAAGTCGTAGCCATGCGTTTTATACCCTTCTCGCTCCAGTAGTATTTTGAGAACAGGTTCGTAACCACATCCGTAATCTAGAACAGTATTTATTCCAGAACATATTTTGTTAATCGTGTTAATTTTTTTTTGAAACATTTTCACGTATCCTTCGTTGTCCAGAGTGTTGTTGTGTTCCAGGTAACGCTCGATCTCTTCTTTTTTTGAAATAAAAAATTCCGGAGGAACGAAAATGAGACAACACTTTTCACAAGACCAGTATTCCCTAGCATCACCTTTCAAAGTAAGGTTGGTGGAATTGTAATTACAAAGCGGACATTTCATTGGGTATGATCATGGATCGGGTTGTTGGTGTAGAACTTTATTTGACTTGCTTCCACTTGAGCGGTAGTTATAATTAGTAAAATTTTTTTAGGGTTTCTAGTTTTATCCAGTTGTTAAAATACTCGGAGCATAGCATGGTAGCTTATGTCAATGGAAACGGGGTGCGCCCTGGTTACGTAATCAAACACAACGATAAAATTTATCGGGTCATGACCTCTGAACACAGGTCACCTGGCAAGGGGCGAGCCTTTTGTCAGGTTAAACTGAGAAATCTTTTGGATGGCTTGCAGACCGAGGTGAAGTTTCGCGCTGATGAGCAGGTTGAGCGTTTGTCGCTGGAACAAGTAAAAATGGAATACTTATACAATGACCCTTCGGGATATTGTTTTATGAATTGCGAAACCTATGACCAAATATTTCTGGATGAGGAGATGTTGAAAGAAAGTATCAAGTTTCTTCTTCCAAATACTCTGGTTCAAATAGAATTTTATAAGGAAAAACCTTTAGGTGTTTCCCTTCCTGAGGCAGTAGAATTGGAAGTAGCAGAAACTGACCCTCCACTCAAGGGAGCAACCGCGTCCGGAAGTGGTAAGCCAGCCACTCTTGAAACGGGGCTTGTGGTCACTGTTCCCAACTTTATAGAAATTGGAGAAAAAATTAAAGTCTCTACCTCCTCCGGTAACTATCTTGAACGAGCAAAAAAATAGTTAGGTTTTGATACTTATCCCTTGATATCTTCCCTTTTAAATACACTAAACGGTTTCTATCACGTGCCTTTTACCTTGGGTTTTAATCATGATCCCTAGGTGGGGAG
>JAPYPK010000123.1 GCA_029937655.1 Nitrospinaceae bacterium | reverse complement strand
TTGAATGTATTAATGGCATTATTTTGATCTACTACGATTACGCCTGTGGGAAGACTTTCCATAATGTTATGCAGATAATTTTTGTTGGTTTCCAAGGCCTCATTAAGCACATCATAGGAATTTTGTAATTGTTCTGTAGCTTCATTGAAAGATTGAAACGCCTGGTTGAGGATTGCTATTTCTCGGGGGCTTCTTTTTTCTGAAGGAGGGTTATTCATAGGTAAGTTCATAGGTGTAAGACGATGATGGCTATCATTATAGAGGATTATAAGAACCCTTTAAAGGGTGTTTGCATTTTCTTTTTCCCACTCCATTATCTTTAGCTGCGACTGAGCTGCTTTTTTTATCAAATCATTCTTCGGTTGAGATTTAATCAACTGATTAAGTTGAGCGGTGGCCTTTTGGTTGTTCTTGATTTTTTTGAGGGCATCGGCTGATATAAATTCCGACCAACTCCTGTGCGGATGATCGGGGAACAACTTAATCGCAGTGTTAAATGATTCTATACTTTCAGGGTATTGCCCTTCCTGATAAAGTGAGTTTGCAAGCTTGTAATGTGCTTCTCTTAAATAATCTGGAACTATTTTTTGAGTACGATCAAAGGAGTCTATGGTTTTTTCATAGGCGGCTATGGCATTTAAGTTTTTGTTGCGACCCGCTTCCAAGGTAGCCACAAGGTAATGAATTTCTGAGGGGAATTTTGGAAATTTTTCCAGAATATTTTGATAGATTTTTAGGGCATCGTCATGTTGCTTACGTTCATTCAACGATTTAGCTAATAGTTTCATGGCGTCGCGGACTTTTTTGCTGCGCGGAAAGTTTTTTAGAAAGCTGCGTGCGACGAATTCGGCTTCACTGTAATTTCCTCTTTCATAATGGATTTCCCCAAGGTTAAGAAAAATTCTATCATTATGAGTTTTACGAGCGTCCATCTGTTTTACTTTTTCATATAAGCGGACAGCCTCAGGGAACATGCCTAGAGATTGGTAAGCTTCTCCTACTTGTAAGAGAGTTTTTAAGCTTTTGATTTTGCCAATGGAGAGGCTGGCATAATCAGTGTAAGAATAAAGAATTGGTAAAACACCGCCTTGCTTTGCATAACCATCTACCAGAAACACTAAAGATTGGCGTATATACTTTGCCGCGTCACGATGAAATTTAGATTCCTCACCTAAGGGTAATAGTTTTTTAAATTCCTGAATCGCTTCAAGGTAATTTTGTTCTTTTAGCAAGGCTATTCCCTTGCTTAGGGTAACTTCGCTTAGAATGTCTACATCCTTAGCAGACTCCAAAATTTTGTCATATGTTTTTAGTGGCTCGAAGTAGGTGCTGACGTCAAAAATAGCATCGTTTACTGGTAGCCTAGGATAACGAACGCCGATATCGGCCATACGAATTTTCCCGTATTGAGATTCTCGATTTTCGGGATCAAGCTTAGCTGACTGGTCGTAGACTGAGAGCGCTTCCATTTCCTTACCTTGAATAAGGTAAAGGTCACCAATACGATTAAGTGCTCTATGTGTTTCTTTGTTGGTGGGATCCATGTTTATCATGTTGAAATAAAATTTTCTAGCCTTTGGATAATCTCTTTTTTTGAAATAAATTTCCCCCATATTATTAAAGATTATCGGTGTTTTGTTTACTACTGAGGGCCACCGGCGTACGGCCTCATTATAGATATCTAATGCACGGATAAAATCTTTCTGATCGAAATATTGGTTAGCGATTTTAATAATCGCCAATTGGGCCTCGTTAGATTTGGGAGATTTCTTGAGGATCTTTTGGAATGCTTCGTAAGCCTCTTCATAGCGCTTCTCTTTTAAAAGCATATTAGCCAGACTGTTTTTGCGTGCAGTGTTGTAAAGACTTCTTTTGTTCTGATTGATTCCTTCGTTATACAAGACCCGAGCTTCGAGGGAGTAGCCTATTTCTTCAAAGATATTGCCTATTTTATAAAGCGCATGATCGGAAAATCGGGATTTTGGAAATTTTCTGGTGGCGTGCTGATAGGCAGCTAAAGCCTTTTCATAATTTGGGTATTTTTGCCTCCATGCAATGCGAAATTCGGCTTCGGCAAGGAGATAAAGTATATTTGGTAAAAGGGGACTGCTTGGGTAGTCTTTAGCGTACTTTCTAAATAATTTAATTGCCCCAGGTTCAATTTTTTCTATTTCTTCTGTTTCTCCAGTTTCTGGATCAGGTTCGCTTTCAACTTTAATCGTGTAATCCTCAAGCTTCTTTTCTTGATAGAGTTTTAACGCTTTTTGGTATTCTTCCCAGCCGCTTTTTTTTCTTTCCTCTTCGTCTTTAAGAGTAATCTCTTTTACTTGTTCAGGAGATAGGCCCTTCATCTTTGAGCCTTTAGCTTTTAATAGATCAACCGGTGGTTCCGTCTTTTTTGGTTTTTTCTTGCCAATTCTGGTTTTGAGAAATGGTTCAGTAGTCCCCTTTAGATCAAGTACTATCTGGGAGGTTGCTTTTTCTTTATGGTGAAAAAAACGAGTGTTTGAATTTTTTAAATGGAGGGTTAAAATGATTTGGTCTTCATTAGCCTGAACATCAACTGAAGCAAGGTTTTTATCGCGGTATTTTTTTGATTTTACTTTTGGTGTTACTGATGTGTCATCAAAAATGAGATCAATTTTTTTTTCTACAAAATTAGCGTTGACCTGATATTCGACAGGTCCTGAAATATCCAAAAGAAGCCGTGTGTATTTTGGATGGGGACCAATCCTGATCTGCTTGATTTGTTTGGCCGAGACAATACCTTCTTGTTCTTGTCCGTAGACTTTCTTTTCGACGCCGATGGTTAAAAATAGGACAGTAATAAGTGAAAATGCGAAGGACCAGTTTTTTTTAACAAGATTCATGATAACTTGTGTAAGAGTATGACTTGATAGTTTCTATTATAGTAGCACAGCAATTTCTATACCAGTTGGGAGTGCATACCTGCATAGGGTTGAGAAGATTGTAACGCAGACTATAAAAATACAAGGTTTAGGGGGTTTTTTGTGACTAAAAAAAATACAAATGTTGACGGAAGAAAAAGCCTTCGTCATGGTTTTGACAATTTAAGTAGATTTTTTTAATAGGTTTGGCTGGTTTTTTTTATTACTTTCACATAGGACTTCATAGTGAGCAAAGCTAAAACGGGTGAGCGTGGTTATCAGGAATTGATAGACTTTCATAAATCAATAAGTTTATTGAGCTTGGATGGGATTTCCACTGTGCTCGTTAACCGACTACCTTCAATTTTATCGATACATTTTTTCACCTTATTCCTGTACGACAAAGATAAGCGGATGTTGAATTTGATATCTCATAATCGCCCAGACATAGAAAGTTCTTTTTCACTACCTCTTTCTAGTTCCCCGATCATGGAAGCGGCTATTCTAAGTGGTAAATATATTCTAGAGGAGAGTTTTATAGACTCCAAATACTATCGAAAGTCAGATAATAAATTCTTTAAAAAGGATTATTTTGCGACAATTCCTTTAAAAATCGAAAAAGAAATTGTGGGAGTGTTGAATATCAATGACGGTGAGAAAGTTTCGTTCAATGTGAGCAACCTAGATTTTGTTTTAAAATTATCTGAATTTATTTCGATGACGGTCAGCAACGCGGTTCTGTATGAAAGGACAAAAAAGTTATCAGTGACCGACGGGTTGACGGGAATTTCAAACCGACCCAATATGGAGCAAGTTTTGCGAAGTGAGTTCGAGAGAAGCATGCGCTACGGTGCTCCATTATCAGTGGTTCTTTTGGATGTGGATCATTTTAAAGGTGTCAATGATACTTATGGGCACCAAAAAGGAGATGAAATCCTCGTGGCATTTGCTTCTTTGTTGAAAAAATTTTGCCGGGCTAATGATACTGCGGCTCGATATGGCGGAGAGGAGTTTTTAATGATTCTTCCTCAGTCTAATGCTCAGGGTGCTTTTAAGATAGCTGAGCGCGTGAGAGAAGAAATGATGAAGCTGAATTTTACTGGAAACGAATCGAATTTTAGCGTGACCACTAGTGGCGGCGTTGTGGAGCTAGATAGAGATTTTATTAAAAATACGGATCAATTAGTTGCTATGGCAGATCAGGCGCTTTATGAAGCAAAAAATAGCGGCAGAAATAAAACTGTCATAGGACATTCTGAAAACAAAAAATGAAAACCAAAATTTAGTTTTGTTTAAAATGCTTTATCTATTCTGGCTATTAGGTGAAGGATAGACTTGGTGCAACCGAGTAGGTCGGCCATAGAAAGGCTCTCACCTGGTTCATGCATCCGAGAGTCTGGGTCATAGGGGCCAAGGCA
>JAPYPK010000122.1 GCA_029937655.1 Nitrospinaceae bacterium | reverse complement strand
AAGATTCACCCCACCAAACATTTGGATGTCGGCATCAAAATCCAGATAACTGCTCAAGCAACTCTATGGAAAATTCCTGCGCATTTGTTACAACCAAGAATATTTGCAAAAAACCCCCTAATGGTTGGGCTAGGCAATATGAAAATTTATTGGTGCTTGCCGATATAACAAATCACATTAAATAAAAAAACCGAAAAAACCCCGAAGGAATTAAGCGATGTTTGAATTAAACTGCACCTTACATTTTCCAACAAAGATTTCCTGCTCTCCTGCGAACGTGTTTCAGTTTTTCGTTCAACTTAGATTTGATCCGATTAGCACCGAACCCATAGGAGCATTGCATTTTATACCTGAGGAAAATTTCCTTTAAACCATCCATAGGTGCTATAATTCATGTTATGAATATATCCTTAGTAATTGAACCCAGTGCCCCTCTAAACTCTCAAGATTCACCCTGCCAAACCTATGGTTGTCGACATCAGAACCCTGACAATTGCAAAAAAAATTCAATTCAAGGTACCTGTGCCTTTGTCAGGGAAGACAATATTTGCTTAAAACCCCCAGCACGTTGGGCGAAGCAATATGAAAAATTATCGAATAACACTTGAAATAAAAATTCCTCCGAAACAAAAAAAACCGAAAAAACCCCCAAAGGGATTAATCGGCTTTTACATATAGTTAAACAGCTATTAAAACGCTATCAACAACTTTGCTACGTTGTAAGATTTCATAACTATGCGTAGAGACATTCACCTTCAAACGATGAATGTCGCGAGTTAGAATCTCGCCTTCCACTCTACACGCATAAATCCAATTTATTTTTTTCGTTATTTACAATCAGAGTTTTTCTCACCTGAGGATGTTTTTGTTTTACACAAAATTGCGATATCAAGATTTTCGTTAATTTCAAACTTAATAACCGCATCAGTAAGGTTAGCCTCGCTTAAGTTTGCCCCTCTTAATTTTGTCCATTCAAGTTTTGCATTCCGCAAATCTGCCCCAAAAAAGTTTGCTTTACGCAGGTCTGCTCCATTTAAATTTGCTCCTCTCAAATCAGCTCGTTTGAGTTTTGCATATTGCAAGTCGGATCCGCTCAAATTTACTCCTCGTAAATCTGCCCCATTTAAGTTTGCCCCACTCAGGTTTACCCCTGCCACATTACCATTTGATAGATTGGCATCAGCCAAGTTGGCATTTTTTAGATTTGCCTTAAACAAATTTGCACCACTCAGATCAGCTTGACTAAGATTTGCTGACTTAAGGTTTATCCCACTAAGATCAACCCCACTTAAAATACATTTAGGGCAACGACCTAGTGCAATAAGTTTTTTCACAGCATTATATCCAAATGCATTACAACCAGTGTTGTCTTCACCCCAGGGGGTCTTTGTCTTACACAAAATGGCGACTTTCAGGCTTTCTTTTGAAAATTTTGCACTCTCAATATTAGCATCACTAAATTTTGTTCCACTAAGATCCGCCCACTTTAGATTCACATCTCGCAAGTCTGCCCCACTAAAATTTGCTCCGCTTAAATTTGCTCCGCTTAAGTCTGCCCTGCTGAGATATGCAGACTTGAGACTTGCGTTTCGCAAATCTGCCCTGGTCATGTTTGCACCACTTAGATTTGCCTCATTCAAATTAGCACTAACCATTATCGCATTATTCAAGTTCGCATTGACTAGTTGTGCTTCAGCAAGGTTTGCTCCACTCAGGTCTGCTCGACTCAAATCTGCACCACTTAGGTCTGCCCATTTCAAGTACGCTGTTTTTAAATCCACACCGCTAAGAACGCACTTGGGACAACTACCAAACTCTAATAATTTTTTAACTAAATCAATGCCGAATGAGTAAGAAGAGAAACAAATGGTGAGTAGCGTAGAAATAAGAAGTGTCGAAATAAATTTCTTCATAGCCTTTTCCTAAGCTTGCTCTTCGGGGTAATAGTATTTGGAAAGCAACCTGCCATCCCTTTCTATTTTTCCAAAGAAGTAAAAATAAAAACAATCAAAACATGCTAAAATAAATTATCTCAAATAAAAATTTTTACTTTATAGACTTTAAGTCATGCCAATTACTATTTATCACAATCCAAAATGCTCTAAATCCAGACAAACTTTAGAACTATTAGTCAAACAAGGTATCAAACCCCTTATCAAGGAATATCTTAAAATCCCGCCCACTGCAGATACAATTAAAGAAATTTTAAAAAAATTGGGTTATACACCACGAGATTTGATGCGTAAAAAAGAGGACGCCTACGCCGAACACAACCTGGACAACCCGGCTCTGTCTGATGATGATTTGATCGGGTTAATGGTCAAGCACCCTATTCTAATTGAACGCCCAATAGTACTAGCAAACGAAAAAGCTGCTATCGGACGTCCCCCAGAAAAAGTCTTAGAAATTTTTAATCAAAATTCAAAATCAAAAAAACTAATCTAATCGGTTTTCACAGGATGCCAAGTTAAAAAAAAGAAAAAGCAACTACAACTCTAAAGACGAATAAAACCATTTTAAAAACCCAAACCCAACGCTAATTATAGGCAGCATTGAGAAAGCTACTACTTCTCAATCAACACACGGCATGAGAGAAAAAATAAACAAAAAAACCTATACCGAAAGCAACCTCCTCTAGATTCCCTACTTAGTTAGAAGGTGCTCCACCATCATTTTTTTGTTCAGACTTTGAATCAGTCTTGTCTTTTCCGTATTTACCGTAGTCATAATCACAACCGAGTGATACAAACAAAGACAGGGCAACGATAAAAACCATTAATATTTTCACAGAAAAAACTCCATTGGCATTAATAATATTCTCAATATACATTTAACCCCATCAAGCAATCAATCAATAAATATTACACACAGAGAAATCTCTCTTAAAAAAAAAGAATACACCCAACACTTTATTCGAAAAAATAAAATTTAGATGAAAATAAATTGTGAGCTTCTGGAAAACAATGTAACATGTCTTTTTTCTTCTATATTACCCCAGACACACAACTATCCCCATATTAGTAAGAATTCTAATCTGACACTTATAAACAAGGTCTCACTGTGATTAAAAAAAATAAAGTTGTAAGCATTGCCTATTGTTTAAAGAACACAAAAGGCGAAGAACTAGATCAAGCTGGCGCAGACAAACCGTTAGAATATCTCCATGGCTGTGGAAACATTGTCCCAGGCTTAGAAAATGCCCTAGATGGGCTAAAAGTTGGAAATAAAAAAGATGTGACCGTAAAACCTGAAGATGGGTACGGAGAAATTTTGACTGACCTTAAAATGGAAGTAGAGCGTCAGGCGTTTCCAGCTGACCAGAAAATTGCCCCAGGAATGCAGTTTATGGGCGAACTCAAGGATGGGAAGAAACATCCGTTCAACGTAGTCGAAGTAAAGGAAGATAAAGTACGCGTTGATGGCAACCACCCGTTAGCGGGACAAACTCTCCAATTTTCTGTAGAAATCATAAAAATTAGAGACGCTACATCTGAGGAACTAAAGCACGGCCATGCCCATGGTGAAGGCGGTCATCACCACTAATAAGCCTTCAAAACATCCGGTTATTTCCCAGTTAAAGAATACTAAGGTGTTATCTTGAAGATACATTTATTTTTCTCCAAAAATAAATGCGGAACCAATATGCCAAGCGAATGATAAAAAAACTACTAAGATGCCGAAGAAGAGCAATCGTCGATTAATTTTTTCTCGACGCTCATTTTCTTCAGGCTCTAACTGTTTTGAGTCGACCATCTTTCAATATCTCTAAATCAACAAATCCCCTGTTGACCAACAAAACTAAATCAGTAGATAATATATGAGGAAATTATAAATCAAGTGAGCTTGTTCTCATAAAAAAGTTATGGGTTTTTGGATAAAAGTTACTTTCAAGTTTCTCTGCCTGGCAATCGTTTTTAATTTAATGTTTGTCGATATCGGCTTTACGCAAGCACCCCCCGCTGAAGAAGAAGAGTTCAATGACTTAGGTTTTATCGCCTATGCTAAAGACTACAAAGTATCTCCTGAATTTGACCATATTATTTTCCGTATCAAGAACCAATCAACACTTACAATCGATAAAATTTACGCTTGGGTGTACCATATCTCAGAAGACGAAGAAGGGAATCCTCTGGTTTTGAGTTTGGTCAATAACCCGCATAGAGGAGGCGTAATCATAAAGGGTAACCCGCACCGCCCTGGAGATATAGCTGAATGGCGGTTCCCATTATTTAAGGCACTGACTGCTAAAAAAGTTGGAAAGACGTATACCTTGCGCATTTCCCATAAAGGTATCTTCTATACTAAAGTAGAACCTCCCGC
>JAPYPK010000121.1 GCA_029937655.1 Nitrospinaceae bacterium | reverse complement strand
TTCTGTCAGCGGTACGCCTAACATGCCAAACTTTCCGGCAACCCAGAGAAAATGATCTAATGCTTCATAGCCTTCCTGGTCCCATTTGAGAACAGTTCCTGTAAACATCAAGGTGGTCATGAGTCCCAGTAGACCGACACCGATTAACCAGTTGATCTCTCTTGGGTTTTTATAGGATGCGGTATAAAAGACCCGAACCATGTGAAGGATAATTGTGACTGTGAGCACCTCTCCTGCCCAGAAATGAATGCCGCGAAGAAACCATCCAAGGTAAACCTGGTCCATAAGAAAGTGTACGCTGCTATTGGCTCTTTCTGGAGTTGGGTTGAAGAACTGTGCCAGTAGGATCCCGCTTGCGATAAGCACCCCAAATGAGGTCATTGTCATCCCGCCCAAGGAATATTTTATCGAGTTGGAGTGCTCGGGAATTTCATATTCAAGAAGGTGCAGGCCTAATCGTTGTTTGAGAAAATTTTGAGGTTTGCTCATAGGGTTACTCATCAGTTTAATAACTCGTGGAGGTTGTTTTTTAGCTTCCTTCTCCAATTCGAAAAAAGCTCAATCCCATAAAAGCCAGTCCGGAAATAATAGCGATACCAATGGCAACTTTGTATCCTTTTGCATTGGGAGAAACCCACTCGTGCAACGCTTCTTTTACATGTTGTTTTTTGTGCTGGTCGTGTGATTCTGGCAGGTTTGTTTTTTCTTTAAAACGCTTCATCGGCTCGCTAGTTTTCATATGATCACCACTTAACGAAGTATCGATACCTAAAGTATTGATAGTTGAAAATGGAGATCCCACAGGGGTTTTCTCTATATTTTGGAATGTTGTGTCTTCTTCGCCGTTAACAGAGTAAATAGAATCATTAAGAGGGGGATCTTCTTCAATTAGTGGGGATACGAGTTGTTTTTCTGCGTGACCGCTGCCATGGGCAAAAATTAATTTTGGGATTATTAGTAGGAAAACAGATAACAAAAGAATTACTTTAAAGTTCACTTTGTCAGTCCCTCTGGATGAGTTGAGCGAATGCTTCCAGCGTTTCGTCGGTTGCCCAGTCTCGAGGACCTATGGCTTTGTGAACGATAATCCCATTTTTATCAACAACAAAGGTTTCGGGAACGCCGGTTGTTTTGTATTCTTGTTTGGCTAACTTGCTGTCAGGGTCAAGGAGAACGGGAAAGGTCAAATTGTATTCTTTTATAAATGGAGCGATCAGTGACATGTCTTTGTCGACACTGATCGTTAGCATCTCAAAATCATATTCCCGGAAACGTTGGTACAGCTTTTCCATGGACGGCATCTCTATTTTGCAGGTGGCGCACCAGGTTGCCCAGAAGTTGATAAACAGGACCTTCCCTCGGTAGTCCGATAGGCGGATTTTTCCGCCTTGAAGGGTCGGCAATTCAAACGCGGGTGCTAGAAATGCCTCCGCTGGGTACTCCACCTCTCCCGGTCTGAGATCAACCTTATTTAGGGAAACAATATAAAATGAAAGTAGGGCAGTTACCAACAAGGCATAGGGGATATAGATACTGGTTGGTTTTTGTTCGACAATTGTATTCATGAGTTATATTTAAAGTCGTTGCGGTTTGTAAGGGCGATAAAACTTTTTGTCAACTGAGACAACTATTTCGTCAAGAGTTTTTCCTTGTTTGTACAATTCGTAAGCGTAAAGAACCTCATTGATACAGGTATCGCACTTGGAACCGTGTTTATTGGTAAAACATGTAAGTAAGGTTTTGTGCTGGTGGTTTTTTTTGCAATAACAATAGCAAAATTGGCTATCGATGACTTTAGGAATTTCAGCGGCAATGCGGTATGCTTCCGCTACTTTTCCGGTATAAAAAGCTGGAGACATCACGGGGCGGGTTTCAATCAATTGTCCTGTTGCTGGAGCGATAGGATTTCTATATTCAACGGTTTTTGTTGTTGAATATACGACACTCAGTATCAATGCGATGACGCTGATAAAAATAAAAGGCCTTAAATTGCGTTTTGTTTTATTGTTTTTTTTTCTCACAAGAACTCCAGATAAAACTTTGCAACTGAACTAGAAGGTGGTCATTGACAATGTGATGATATCTAGATTATATGGAGTGCTGGCAGTCAATACAAGAAGAAGTTAAGAATGGGTTGTGGGTAAATGATGATAGGAAGAAGCCTGTTTTAGAAAGGCTGAAGATGCAAGTGCATTGAGGTTTTACGTAGACTAAAAATTAACGAATTACGGAGTACCACTTGCTTAGAGTTTGCGGTGAAAACCCGAGTAAAAATAGGCTCCCAATAGTGATATTGCGTAGTGTCGTATAGAAAATCCCTTCCGCCTTCCATCTGCGTGCTGAGGTATGGGTTTTTTCTTTGAGAAGTACGACCTTACCTTGTTGGCCGAGGCGGCGAAAAAAGTCAAGATCTTCACAGATTGGAAGTAGAGAAAATCCACCCATTTTCTGAAATATATCATTTCGTACAAAGATCGCTTGATCACCATATACAATATTGAGATATTTTGCACGCCAAGTAGCTAGTAAAGAGATGATCTTGAGAGAAGCTTTTTCAGACTCTATTTGCAGGCTGAATGCGCCACCAACAGACCCGTCCGTCGTCATTATTTTTTCCATTCTTTTAAAACTTTCCAAGTTCAATTTATTGTCTGCATGCATGAATAGGAGTAGATCTCCGGTTGCTTTTTTTGCGCCTGTATTCATTTGGTGAGCTCTTCCGGACTTGCTTGTGATAACCAGAGTAGCCAAACGGCGGGCTACTGAAACAGTCGGGTCAGCGCTTCCTCCATCTACAACAATAATTTCATGTGGGTTTAGGCCAGAGATAGCGCGCAGGTTATCTTCTAAAATCAAAGTTTCGTTAAGGGTTGGAATAACGACAGATATTTTCAATGTATCAAGTCACCGTGGAGTAGGTTGCTGTGCAGAATAAAGCTCGGTAAGGTAAACCGCGAAACGTGATAGGCCCAACTTCGAGTTCAAGTTAATCATAACAACTAATTGATTGCAACTTTCGCAAAGTTGTTATGGCGATAATCCAGTTTGACCTCTACACTTAATGATTCAGATGATATATAATTTATAGAATTTTTATAAATGGAACTTTTTATTCTTAGATTATGCTGGCACATTTTATAGAGTCAAAACCGTTTCAATGTGGGTATTTTAAAGATCAAAAATCTTTATTTGAAGAATACCTGCTGGAGGATATGTCAGAAGCTGAGTTCGAGTACTTGTTGGCTCATGGGATGAGGCATTTTGGCGACTACTATTTTCGCCCGCGTTGCCTTGATTGTTACCAATGCATTCCTATTCGCGTTAGGACGGAAGAGTTTAAGATAACCAGAAGGCAAAAACGAGCTTTAAAATCATGCGAGAATGTAAGAGTTAGGATTGGTGCTCCTCGATATACAAATGAAAAGTTTGATCTATATATTAGACATAAGAAAAAATTCTGTGCGTTGCAGGACGATGTCGAAGATGAACAGAATTTTCGTCTCTCCTTTTATGTGAACACAAAATTTGGAATCGAGTTTGAGTATTACCTTGACGAAAGCCTTGTTGGTATTGCTTTAGGAGACCATACTTCAAATACATTTTCCGCCATTTATACTTTTTACGATATTAGCGACTCTAAACTTAGTTTGGGTACGTTCAGTATTCTGAAACAATTAGAATTTTGCCGACAGCGCGGTGTGAAGTTTTTTTACCTTGGATATTATATAGGCGATAATCATTCACTTAAATATAAAGGCGATTTCAGGCCTAATGAGATTTATATTGATCAGTCGTGGCGACCTTTTAGGAATGCTGCAGGGGAATATCTTGTTTCCCAGAATAATATTTTGTGGCGGAATACAGACTTTTTGGTTAAAGCTAAAGGTGACCACTCTGAGGGAAAAGTAGATATTTCGAAGGCAAAGGAAAACCTATTTTTTTAAAGAGTGGTGGGCATTCCCTAGATTACCTTGAAAAATATAAGGTATAACCATATTACCAGCAGAACATTGAATACCACACCGATATGAAAAACCACGTTAAAAAGTTTTGAGTAGGTAAATTTGTACTTCACTCGCAATCTCCTGTTAATCAGGCCACTGTTAGTCCATAACCAGAGTTTTTAATCTTGAAGCCATATCTGAAGCGCGAATCAATTTACGCGTTGGCTTTTCTATTAGGTTTAGGCTCATGTACAACCGTTCCAGTTTTAAAAAATGATTTGATTCTGCGATAGCTTTGCCGCCCGCATCTCTTATTTCATTTCGCCAAATACTTAAACAAGTTAAATGACTCAAGTTGGGTGATTGAGACAGTGCAATCGCTCCTTC
>JAPYPK010000012.1 GCA_029937655.1 Nitrospinaceae bacterium | reverse complement strand
CATCTTATAATAGAGCAATCCTTGTTTCTGGGTTCGACCAATAACTTATTAAATGAATGTATTTAGAGTTTTTTACTTAAAGGAATGGCCTTTACTATAAAATCCTAGCCTTGGGAGTAAATTTTTTTAGCAATAAAGAATTGCTGATCACAGAAACTGAGCTAAAGGCCATTGCAAGGGCTGCATATACTGGGCTTAATAAAATCCCAAATATTGGATACAGCATCCCTGCAGCAATTGGAATACCCAAACAATTATAAAAAAATGCCCAAAATAAATTTTGCTTAACCTTTGCCATAGTTTTATTACTCAATTCGATAGCATCAACTACTGCTGTTAGATCATTTGACATAAGGGTTATATCAGACGCTTCTATAGCAACATCTGCGCCTGAACCAACAGCAATTCCAAGATCAGCCTGAGCAAGTGCAGGAGCATCATTGATCCCATCTCCTACCATTCCAACGGTAAGGCCTTTGGCCTGCATTTTTTTTATCTCGTTAGACTTACTTCCAGGAAGCACCTCAGATAAAACAGTTTTAATATTCAATTCCTTTGCTATGACCTCTGCCACATATCGATTGTCACCTGTAAGGATTCCAATGTCTAACCCAAGACCTTTCAATCGATCAACTGTATCTTTTGCATGAGGTCTAATAACATCTGATGTCGTTATTACACCTACTATTTTTTTAGAAACCGCTAATACCATGAGTGTTTTCCCTTGACGCGAAAGCTTTTCTAGGCGATCGACCCAGCCTCCAACATCAATTCCATTGTTTAACATCAGACCCATATTCCCTAAAATCATTTGTTGCTGTCCTAATAAAGCCATGACCCCAAAGCCGGGTAAAGCTTTAAAGTTTTGAACTTCCAAAAGATTTAAATTATTTTTTTTAGCCTCCCTAACAACGGCCTCTGCCAATGGATGTTCCGATTGTTTTTCAAGTGAAGCAACATATACCAATAGATTTTCTTTGGATATTCCTGCTCCAGGATTTTCAATCACGTCAATCACTTCGGGAGTACCCTGTGTGAGAGTCCCTGTTTTATCAAAAAATATCACATCTAATTTTCCGACCTTTTCAAGAATATCCCCACCTTTAACGAGCACGCCTAATTCTGCCCCCCTCCCAGTACCAACCATAATAGCGGTTGGTGTAGCTAAGCCTAATGCACAAGGACAGGCAATAACCATAATCGATATAAAGATCATAAGAGCAAATGTAAAAGGAGAGGTTGGAAGGTTGATATATTCACCAAAAATCCACCAACAAAAAAAAGAAAAGGTAGCAACTCCAATTACAAAGGGCACAAAAATACTGGAAACTCTATCTACTAAGCGCTGTATGGGTGCCTTTGATCCTTGGGCCTCTATAACTAGGCGAACTATCTTCGATAGAACGGAATCCCTCCCTAAATGCGTAGCTCGCATTTTAAATGCACCAGTTTTATTTAAAGAACCTCCTATAACAGGATCGTCAGGTTTTTTATCAACCGGCACACTTTCTCCGCTAATCATAGACTCATCGATGGATGAAGAGCCGCTCATGATAACCCCATCAACAGGAATCTTTTCACCAGGCCTTACGGTTATGACCTCACCATGCACCACCTCAACAACAGGAATATCAATCTCTACATTGTCACGTTCTACTCTTGCTGTTTTAGGCTTCAATCCAATCAACTCACGAATCGCATTAGAGGCTTTCGTCTTTGCTTTTGCTTCAAGTAATCGGCCCATCAAAACTAGTGTAATAATCATTACCGATGAGTCAAAATAAACTAAAGGTTTTTGCCCGTCACCCAAAAAAAAATTTGGATACACCGTTACACCTAGACTGTATAAGTAAGCAGCTGATGTGCCGATGACAATAAGTGTATTCATATCAGAGTACCCGTGCATTACTCCTGCCCAAGCGCGTCGGTAAAAAATCCACCCTCCCCAAAACTGGACGGGTGTAGCCAATAGAAGTAACAAAAGGTTGTTCTCTATAAAATAACTCTCATGAAGAAAATTTTTTACCGAATCCATACCACTAAGAAAAACAAGGAAAACCACTGACAAACTAAAAACAAACCTTTGAAACAGAGGAGTTGATTCATCAAAATTATGATCTTCTGCAAAATCAATTACTTGATCATTGTTCTCATCGCCTAAAAATAATGTATATCCAATATCTCTCAAAGCATGCTGAAATTCACATACTTCGGAAACCGATGAAATGTAATCTATCGCCACTCTATTCGTAGCCAAATTAACCTGAGCATCTAAAACACCATAAAATCCACCTAACTTATTCTCCACGCGTGCAACACAAGAGGCGCAATTAAGACCCTTGATTGGGAGAGTCTTCTGACTTATTAAAACCTCAAATCCTATTTTTTTTATAGATTGTATAATTTTGGGTAAAAAAATCTTGTTTGGATCTAGATCGACAAACATCTGTTCAGTACCAAAATTAACCCTTGCCTGCATAACCCCATGAAGACCAGATATTGTTTTTTCTATACGAGAAGCACAACTAGAGCAGGTCATTCCTCGGACGAAGAGAACTACACGCTTAAAATCAGATGATTGTTTTTGTTCAACTGCCATAAAAGGACCACGCAACTTTCAATAAGAGCATTAAATATTTTAGATACATTCATTATAAACGAGAATATTCATATTCGAGAATCAAGTAAGGGTAATTATTTAGATGCGGGGAAGGGTTGCCAAAAGATGAGCATCTGGGGAGGCACATCAAACTCTTTGAAAGTGAATCGATACGCTAGACCTACAAAGGATTATTATTTTAGGTGAGCTTTGGGGGGTTTAAGGAGATTTTTTTTTACAAATACTGATTTAAGGGTCAAAATTCCGTAGCAGAGAAATAAGCAGGCAACGAGACCACTCGAAAATGAACTGTCAGTTAAAGCCTCAGAAAACAAATAAAACCCCGAAACGCTAAGCGTAAACCCAACAATAAAATACCCTAGAAGTTTTAAAGTGATGATGTTGGTCGCTCCTGAAAGACCACCCTTGTGCTCACGTCGCTTCTTGAGTTGCCACCGCCAACGAAGAATATAGTAAGTTTTTCTTACCCAGGAAACAAGACCATCTCCCTCTAACAAGCTAGTTCTGCAGTACATGCAGTGTCTATCTGATTTGCGATTCGGGAAACCACAATTAAGACACAATCTCTCATCAACTTCACCATGGAATAACGCCGAATTTTTTTTTGCTTTAGACATAAACACTTGCCTTAAGAAAAACACAATGCTACCAAGCCGCAAATTTATAGAAAAATAAAAAAATTCAGTATAAAAAAATATAATACTTATTGGGTTACCCTGTCAATCTTCATTCACTGCTAAAATCTATACCTTAAGCATATAAGCATTCATTAAAAATGCTAGCAAGCTTATGATTAGATTTCAACAATATTTGTAAATATCAAATTAAGTTTGTATTATCCCTTTCCAATGAAAATAGTCAAAGTGGAGAACTGAAAATGAAATTGTTTGAATCCTTGATAGTAGGGATCTTCTGTTTACTTCCGACGGTAGTCTTCTCAAACTCATCCGGTTCCACCGCACCAAAAGGAATGGTTCTTGTCTCAGAGGGTGTTTACGTAATGGGGAGTCATAAGTCTTTGATTGAACTAAATCCAGGGGATTTATTTAACACTGATAGGCACGCTCTTGGACCCGAAAACCCTGCCCACAATGTGGAAATAGATGACTTCTATATTGACACTCATGAAGTATCACATGGGAAATATATGGAGTTTGTCAAAACTAGCAAGGTGAGAAAACCCCTTTTCTGGAACAATCCAACTTTTAATAATTATAAACAACCCGTCGTAGGGGTATCATGGAAAGAGGCACAATTGTATTGTATGTGGAAAGGTGGGCGCTTGCCTACCGAAGCTGAATGGGAAAAGGCATCTAGAGGGAGGCGTTCCATTGACTACCCATGGGGAAATGAACCCCCGGACAACACGAAATTAAACTTTAATCTGGAAATAAAAAAGACTAGCCCTGTTGGTTCTTATGAAGCAGGAAAATCAGATTATGGAGTTTATGATCTAGCCGGGAATGTTTCTGAATGGGTCTACGATTGGCACCTTCCAGAATTTTATTTATTCTCACCCAAAAAAAATCCCATAGGCCCGCAAAAAGGTCACTACAAAGTGATCCGTGGTGGGAACTGGAGAAATAATTCAGAAGATGTAAAAATAGTCTATAGAAACGCTACAATACCTTCAATACGTAAGAAGACACTGGGGTTTCGCTGCACTCAAAGCAAGAGCAGTTCTCCAAGCAAATACCCCAACACCCTACAGTAGTTTCAGAGGAAAAAAAACCGGCAGAGCAAAGGAGCCCTACCGGTTGGTCACAATTTAGTTTATTTTGGAACTACATTAGATGCCTGAGGTCCTTTTTGCCCATCTGTTTTCTCAAACTCTACATCCTGACCCTCTCTAAGTGTCTTAAATCCATCCCCCTGAATTGCAGAAAAATGTACAAAACAATCTTCACCATCTTCAGACTCAATAAAACCGTACCCTTTACTATCGTTAAACCATTTTACTTTTCCAGCAGCCATACCAATAAATCTCCTAACAAACGAGCGGGACAGAAAACTAAATTCTTCTAAATTCCACTCCCAGTTGAAATAAGGCCAAGACCTCCAAGTTTAAAAGGTAATATCTAAAAGTTTCTTACATACATTTAATAGAATATTACACTCCCTCACTTGTGACTCAACCATTTGTAACGACCAAACTCTACCACATCTTCCCCTAAGATCCAAAAAAAATCCCTATCTACATAAAAAACAATAGGTTTAGATACTTTTGACTTGGGCGAATAGTCTGTAAAATGAACACATTATTCACACATTGATTTCAATACATTTAAATAATGAGAAACCATGCTCCAGTTCACAATCCATGAAACTTCAATTCTAATAATATTAGGAAATCAACTCTCTTCGGACCTGGGCATCCCTTTTATAAAGTCGTCTAACAATAGGTGCGCTATCTCAACTTTAGGAAGGAGTGGTAATTTTTTGGTATTTTCATCCTTGTTTATGAGAGTTACCTGGTTAGATTCAGACTGGAAACCAATCCCTGGGGAACTTATGTCGTTAGCAACAATAAAATCTAGTTTTTTATCTCGCAGTTTCTCTAAAGCGCTTTGCGTTAGATTCTCAGATTCAGCGGCAAAACCAACTAGAAGTTGTCTATCTTTCTTTGCGGCTACATTCTTCAAAATATCTTCAGTAGGTAACAATTGGATGTCTAGAGAAGATTTTCCTTTTTTCTTTATCTTCTCTTTTTTAATCTGCTTTGGGGCAAAATCTCCAACTGCTGCGCACATAATCAAAATATCACAGTCTGAAAACATTTGTAGAACATGATCATTCATTTCGCAAGCAGTTCTGCACGAAACAAAACGCACACCCTCAGGAACCGGGATACTGGTAGGACCGCTTATCAAAGTAACGGTTGCCCCTCTATCTCGAGCAGCGCTGGCCAATGCGTAACCCATCTTTCCAGAAGACGGATTCGTGATAAAACGAACAGGATCTAAAGGTTCATGAGTGGGTCCAGCAGTCACAAGAAGACGAAGTCCATAAAAATCATTCATAGAATTGAATTCTTTTTTTATAGATTCCAAAAGATTCGATGGGTCAGCGAGTCTCCCTTGACCTATAGAACCACAGGCAAGCTCACCTTGTTCCGGGTCAACAAATTTAACCCCCCTTCTCTTCATCTTTTTGATATTTTCTTTTACAGCAAGATTAGCGTACATGTTGTCATTCATAGCTGGGGCGACAATAGTTACGCCATTATAAGAAACACATAAATTCGACAAAGAATCATCTGCTATACCATTAGCCATCTTCCCAATAATACCCGCAGTTGCAGGTGCTATAAGTAAAAGATCAGCTGATTCAATCACGCGAATATGCTCCATCAGACTTGAAGAATTACTATCAAACACTTCATGGTAAACCGGATTTCCAGAAAGAGCCTCAAATGTTAAGGGCGTTATAAATTTAACTGCATTAGCGCTCATTACCACATGGACCCTTGCACCTGCCTGAACTAGAAGTCGAAGAACCTCTACAGCCTTATAGGCAGCAATACTTCCACTAACCCCTAAAATAATTTTTTTATCACATAAAACAGTGTTGTTAGACATTAAAAAAACCCCAAGCAATAAACCAATACAAATTATTTCTATTTATATAATTATAGATCCAAAAATAAATATGATCAATAAATACCAAAACCAATTATGGCGTAACTAACAAGCCAATTAAAAAAGTAATTACTCTATTTTAGAGAGTTAAAAAAACGCAATAAAATAGCTTCAAAACACCTTTATACCAACCATGTAAGTGAAAGATTTACTCAAACCTTACTTAAATTCTATAGTCAAAAATATTAAAAAACGCCTCAAAAAGCAAAGTATTCATTAAAAGCTCAACCAGAAAAATGGTTTCCATTGCAAATCAATCAATATTATATTAAAACCTATAAGAGTTTCTATCTCCATTTTCTCTTATTACTTTCTCTGATCACATTGCATTGTACTTTTAATACCTCAACTTCCTTAAAATAGTTTCTATTGCCAACTTAAATAGCATACTGCCATGACGAATAGCTCTCTTGAACCAAGATTCATTGCTATTGAAGGTTGTATTGGGGCAGGAAAAACCTCCTTAGTAAACCTACTAGGAGAGCAGTTTGACGCGCAAATTGTTAGGGAAGTAGATGATGAAAATCCGTTCATCGACAAATTCTATCAAGACCGAGAATCTTTCGGCTTTCAAACCCAAATATTTTTTTTACTAAACCGCTACAACCAATATATGAAGCTAGCGCAGAGAGACCTTTTCAGCTCTGTTGTTCTGGTCGATTATCTTTTTCATAGAGACCGGCTATTTGCCGCCCTAAACCTGAAAGAGCAAGAACTCAAATTATACGATCAAGTTTATTCACTCTTGAGCAACAAGGTTCCAAAGCCCGATTTAGTAATTTTTCTTCAAGCTAGTAGTAATGTTTTACGTTCCCGTATTGAAAAAAGGGGGCGCGAGTATGAAGCTTTTCTGGACCCAGACTATCTAGATAGCGTCAACAAATCCTTTAACAACTACTTTTTTTACTACTCGGAAACCCCGCTTTTGGTAATCAATACAAATGAAATTGATTTTGTTGAAAAAAAATGTGATCTTGAAGAGTTGATAATAAAAATCAATAGCCATAGAATAGGTAGGGAGTATTATAATCCGCTTGGATCCTGATGGACCGGGACGTGGTTAAGTTTTGCAAGAAAATCGGTGAGAAGCAAGGGAGACCTTAAGCAGGCCCCAAGTGCAAGTATACCTCACACCGATGCCCATAAACTTTTATCCGCCCACCGACTTCCGTCGCTGGGTTTTTTATTGACCATTAAAATAATAAAAAAAAGATCCTCTTAAAAAAATATAGCATGTCACTTTTTCCCAAAGAAAACTTATCGTGAGTCATAATAAAAAAACTGTCCCCATGATAGCGGGACGAAAAAATTCTTTAAAAAAAATTGTTGCGCTTACAGCTTTTGACTATAGTTTTTCCCGGCTGATCGACACAACAGATATTGACATAATACTAGTAGGTGACTCCTTAGCCATGGTGGCCTTAGGGCATAGCACAACACTTCCGGTAACCATAGAAGAAATGATTATGCATACCTGTGCCGTAAGCAGGGGGTGCCAAAATGCTCTTCTTGTTGCAGACATGCCTTTTATGTCCTACCAAGTATCTAATGAACAAGCCATCACTAATGCTGGAAGGTTTATTCAAGAGGCAGGTGCCCAGGCAGTAAAGATAGAAGGTGGAATTAGCATGGCCAAACGAGTTCAAGCTTTGACAAAGGTAGATATTCCCGTTATGGGGCATATAGGCATAACACCCCAATCGATAAATCGCCTAGGGAAATACCAGGTCCAAGGGAAAACTTTTACGGATGCACGTAAAATCAAACAAGATGCCCTTGCACTCCAAGATGCTGGTGTATTTTCAATCGTTCTCGAAGGAATTTATGATGAACTTGCAGCTGAAATAACACAGGACCTAAAGGTGCCGACCATTGGCATAGGGGCTGGCGTCAAATGCGACGGACAAATCTTGGTGCTGCACGACCTGCTTGGATTAGGCATGGATCCATCCCCAAAATTTGTTAAAAAATACACCAACCTAGCTAACGAAACTAAAAAAGCCGTAAATAATTATATTCAGGAAGTACGCAACGAAACATTTCCAGATGCTGAGCACTCTTACAGTTTGAAAATTAAAAAACTTATGTCTAACACGAAAGACGCCTGAAAAGTAAGTGCGTATAAAAAGGTCTGCATGAAAATTATTACTTCGATTGAAGAGATGAAAAAATGGAGTCGTTCAACCCGTTCCAAAGACAAAACAATTGGGTTTGTAGCAACTATGGGCTCTTTGCACGAAGGACACCTAAGCCTGATAAAAACCTCCATCGCTAAATGCGACACTACAGTAGTTAGTATTTTCGTAAACCCCACCCAATTCGGCCCTAACGAGGATTTTGACTCTTACCCTAGGCACCTTAAGTCAGACAAACAAATCTTACAAACTACCGGTATAGATGTCCTCTTCAATCCTCACCAGAATGAACTGTACCCTGAAAAATTTCAAACTTTTGTAACAGTGGAGGATAAAACAAACTATCTTTGCGGGACAAGCCGCCCTCAGTTTTTTCGAGGTGTTACCACAATTATTTTAAAACTGTTTAATATTACAAACCCACATATTGCTTTTTTTGGGGAAAAAGACTGGCAACAATTAGAAGTGATTCGAACGATGGTTCATGATTTAAACATGGATGTTTCTATTGTGGGACAACCGACTGTGAGAGATAAAGATGGTCTTGCTATGAGTTCACGGAACTGCAATTTATCAAAACTAGAGAAAAATTCCGCCCGATCACTATCTCAGGCTCTTGAGTCGGCCCAAGCTCTCGTGGTGAAAGGCGAGCGTTCAGCTGAAAATATTCGAACCGAAATCAGGAAAACCATCGAACAGAAACAAGGAACGAAAATTGACTATATTTCCGTATGTGATCCAGAAAGCTTCGCAGAACAAACAAAAATTAATTCAAAAGCACTAGTCGCACTAGCCGTTCGAGTTGGTAGTACAAGGCTTATAGACAACCGTATTATAGGAAAAATTTAATGCAACAAATAATGTTAAAATCTAAGCTACACCGTGCGAGGGTCACTGATGTCCTCATAAACTATGAAGGGAGTATCGAAATAGACGAAGACTTAATGGACCAGGTTGGAATAAGAACCCACGAGCAGGTTCATGTTTTCAATATAAATAATGGCCATCGATTTATCACCTATGCCATTCCAGGAAAACGGGGCGGGCAAAGCATATCAATTAATGGGGCAGCCGCACACCTTGCAAAGATAAATGATCGCATCATTATTGTCGCCTATGGTATCATGCAACTCGATCAGGAAAATATACCTCCAAAAGTTCTCGTCCTAAACGAGAAGAATAAAATTGTTAAGAAAAAAGGAATGTAGTTTTTCTGCATAAACAAATAACTTAAAGCGAGTCTTTTATTCATGGATATTTTAATCACATTGGCATTAGTATTTATGGTTTGGATGTGTATAGATTGCATACAACGAAAAGAACACTTTGTATGGATAATTATAATGGTGGTTCTTTTTCCAGTCGGTGCAGTAGCTTACTATTTTACCGTAAAATCGAAGGGGGGTAACCTACCAAGCCCATCAATACTGAGAACCGTAAAGAATAAAAATAAGGAAGTAGAAACCGATGAAACTCTTCAGCTTAAAGAAATGATAGGCAAGTTTCACAAAGCCTATCACTATGAAAAACTGGGCCAAACGTATCTCGAGCAAAAACAGTATGCGCTTGCCATTCCTCAATTTAAGGAAGCAATTCAACGGGACGACGACTCGAATGAAGCGCGATATGGTCTAGGCAAAGCCTTTCATGCTATGGGAAATTACTCAGATGCTGCCGAAACACTTGAAGAATTAATTAAAATTGACAAAAAATATGACTACGGTAATGCTATTTTTGGTCTAGCGGAATGTTATAGAATGGCTGGACTCGAAGATAAAGCTTTAAAAACATATGAAGATGTTATCAATTCATTTCATTTTTTTAAAGCCGTCTACCACTACGCAAACCTTCTAGACCAAAAAGGTCAAAAAGATGAAGCAATTAAACAGATGAAATCTCTTGTCGGTTCATCAAAAGACCTACCAGACTATAAGCTGGAAAAAGAACGCCACTGGATCGACGAAGCATATAAATTCCTTAAAAAAAATGGAGTCGAATTGGCATAATTAATTCCAACCCAAAAACTTAATATTTGCAGTTTCTATAACCTTGTTATCTCAACTCCTAAAAATCGCTAGATAATGAACAAAAAAACACGTGATTAACTCCCACTAAATACAAAATGAGCTCTAAAAAACACAAAACACTTTAGAGACACACCCCCCTGTCCTCCGACAATTATATAGAAAGAAAAAAAACAAAAAAAACAACTCACGAAGTTAATTTTGCAGAACAAATCATTCCCCGAAAGCAACCTTAGAATCATCCACGGACGGGCATCTGTCACCTTAAAGTTTAAGGATTTTTTTTAATCATTTTACTTGCGTAAAAATTTTTTTAATATCGAATCCATATCGTACAAGAGCGCTATAGGACGACCGTGTGGACAGGTGTACGGCATCTCAGTTTCCTGCAAATCTGAAATAAGCTTCCTTATTTGATCTAAATTAAGAGACATGTTCACTTTTATCGCGTTACGACAAGACATCATAATAAGTATATCTTCAAATTTCTCGAACAATGCCTCCTCATGTTTTTGAGCAGGAAGCATATCAACGATTTCTCGCATAATTTCTTCTTTATCGTTATTTTTTAAAATTGCTGGCACTGTCCTCAATAAAAACTCATTTTTCCCAAATAGTTCCAACTCCAATCCAAGTTCACTCAAAGAATCTTGATGGTGAATCAGCAGCTCTACTTCACTTGGGGAGTATTCCATAGTTAGCGGAAACAACAACTGCTGCACTTCAATTTTTTTATTTTTCGCGGCTTTTTTAAAGCGATCATAAAGAACACGTTCATGGGCTATATGCTGGTCAACCACAAGTATCCCGGGTTTCCCTTGCATCAGGATAAATGAACGGTCTAATTGGCCCAAAGGTTCAAACTCAGAATAAATAAGATTCGAAACAGCACTGGGCTTTTCATGAAAGATTTCAACTTGAGGTGACATGATTCCCCTTGATTCTCGGTCAACTGAGCACTCAGTAGAATCCATGTATAGCAACTCCATGGCTGAAGACAGCCTAGTGGAGGATTGATCTTCAGAAAAGTTGGACGCAGGAACGGCCCTATGATCTGTTTGTCTTGACTGAGAAGTAGTATGGTATCTATTTTCAGAGTGATCCATAGGTAATGACAGTTTTTTACTTCCACTTAACGAATCTTTCACAGAACCACTTACAAAGCGATGAACCTCCTGTTGAAAAGCAAAACGAACCTCGGCTTTAGCAGGGTGAACATTCACATCAAATAACTTTGGGTCCATTGATAAAAAAAGGTAAATCGCAGGATGCTGTCCTTTGGGAAGGAGGTGACTATAACCTTGCTGAGTAGAATGAAGAATTACTTTATCTCTCACAAACCTCTGGTTTACATAACAATACTGAGCCGATCGTGACGAGCGAGTATAAACTGGACTAGAAATAAAACCCTCAAGTCGGTAGTCACCGTACTCGGTATCTACCTGAATAAGTTCCTTAGCGAGTTCGGCCCCAAACAACTCTGCGATTCGGTACAAATGTTGATCTGTTGGCAAAACATCTATAACTTTCCGGCCATTATTGATCAGTGTGAAGTGAATCTGAGGATGTGCCAATGCATGCTGCGTTACAACTTGAGTAATATGAGAAGATTCCGTGCCATCTCCTTTTAGAAATTTTTTTCTAGCAGGAGTATTGTAAAATAATTGGGAGACTTCTATGGTTGTCCCACGAGGGCAAGAAGTCTCTTTAGTCTGAGCGGAACCACCACCCTCTACCAAAACAATCACCCCACCTAGGTGCTCGTCGGCAGAAGTAGTCATGTGCACTTTCGAAATCGAAGCAATACTTGGAAGTGCTTCCCCTCGAAACCCCAAAGAAACTATTTTCTCAAGATCTGAAGAACTGCTAATTTTACTTGTCGCGTGACGTAAAAAAGAAAGCCCCGCATCCTCTAATGATAGACCAGATCCATTATCTGTCACACGTATAAGCTTTTTTCCTCCCTGCTCTATTTCGATTAAAATACGTGTAGACTTTGCATCAATCGAGTTTTCTACAAGCTCTTTGACCACAGACATTGGCCTTTCAACAACCTCCCCTGCAGCGATTTGATTAGCCAAATCATCAGGAAGAATTCTCACGCGTGACTTACTGTTTTCCTGTGGTATCACCGACATAGTTTAAATTAGTAAATTTAAGAACTCATCAACGGTAAAGTATTTAGAAAATTTTTTCTAGATTACAAACGTTTATGAGATATCCTAGACATGGTTAAAAAGATCGAATCAACCAAACGTAAAAATTAAATTCAACTATTAGATAAGCTTGACTAGATTAAAAAAACTTTCCTTACTATGAGCCACTTCTTTAAAGATAACATGAAGCTGCTAGAAAAACATAGCTCATGCACAAAGCACCTAACTGAACCACTACCCTCATCTATTAAGGTGCAAAATACTCCCTCTGGAGATAACACCGTCAGGCTTAAAAATATACTCATACACAGCATGTATGATCCTGTAAAAGAAGGTCAATCATTTGCCGAAAAAATAACTACAGGAAGTCAAGTTTGCCTTTACGGGTTTGGGCTCGGATACCACGTAGACGCTCTCTTAGAAAAAATTGGACCCAATGGGTTCCTACTTGCAATAGAGTTGAACCCTGATCTTTTACTTGCCGCAATGATCCTGAGAAACCAATCTAAAATATTACTCGATAAAAGATTCCACATTATCTATGGATTGAATGAAGAAATCGTTTCGATCGAGATCACAAAGTATATGGAAAAAATGCAAAGCACAAAAACAAAAGACCTTGAGGTGATTTTCCACTCACCTTCATTCAAATGTATTCCCTCATCATTTCCCAAGCTGACAAATTCATTAGAAGTTTTGTTATTGCAACGAAGGTTTCCCGCTGTTCTCGGTGACTTGGAAAAAGATAATTATATTTTAAACAAAGAAATCGTGGGGGCAAATTCTGGAATAAAAATTTTACACTCTAAGCACGAGGGAAAACCCGGGTTACTAGTCAGCGCTGGCCCCTCACTTGACGACATCCTTCCCTACCTAAAACAGGTCGACAAGAATTTTATTTTAGCGTGCGTCGATACTGCATTTCCAATTTTATCACGTGAGGGCATTGACCCTGATTATGTATTTTCTTTAGATCCACAAGATGACAGCTTTCAATATTTTCGAGATTTCTTAGAAAGTTCGGCAAAGCTTATATTTACTCCATCTGCAAACACAAAAGTTGTTCACTGTTATAAGGGTGAAAAATTTGTAGTCTTTAAAAAAATGAGTTCTCAATTAACGGAAGAAGAATCTGTTATCAATAGTAAAGGAAGCACTCAATCCGGTGGTTCTGTTTCCTGTCTCGCACTAGACGCACTAATCCAATTTGGCTGCAACCCAATATTTTTGACAGGACAAGACCTTTCATTCCCCTCCGACCGAATTTACTCAAGCTTTTCAAATAACAACAAAGAAATGATTGATAGGTTGGATAGTTCTAGAATGCTTAAGGAAAACCATAAATCAGAAAGCATGAAACAGAAGACAGTAAACGTCAAAAATATTATTGGAAAGAACGTAGCGACTAACCAAGCAATGTATAGTTATCTACGTGCGATTGAAGAAATAGTTTCTGTAAACCCTCAAATCAAAATATACAATTTATGTTCGCATGGAGCACAAATCGACAAAGTAATACCCCTTGGCTCGGCAAACGAATTAATGAAATTTTTAACATACCATTCTTGATATTATCGAGACCCTACAATTATCATCCCTAAAAAATATTTTTTTGACGTGCAACCATGAAAATTCCAAATAAATTTCTCAAGTTAATGCCTCTAACCCTTATTATTGGCTCAATTATATTTTTCACAACTGACCAGATGGGCCTCAATTTAAAACAATTAGAAAAACCAACCTCTACAAATGGCGGGGGGAATAATGAACTCATTCATACCCACAATGAAGGAAAAACAGACCACAAAAGTCCAGAGGCTCAAAAAAGAATGGGTATTTATCACTACAACGAAGGGAATAAACTCTTAAAACAAAATAGAACGGAAGAAGCCATAAAAAACTATAAGATGGCACTGCATCACAATAATCGTTTTGAAGCAGCCTATATAAATTTAAGCACCGCCTACCTAAATAAAAAAAACTTTAAACTTTCTCTAAAAACTTTAAGCACTCTGGAGTCGATAAACCCCAACCACCCTCTTCTGCATTATAATTTTTCCTGTTATTATGCGCTTTTAGGTAATATCCCTAAGGGCATCGAGTCCTTAAAACAAGCAATAGAAAATGGGTTCAAAAACCATCAAACCCTTGAAACGGACCCAGACATAGAGAACCTCCGCCAAAATCCACGATTCAAAGAATTGCAGTCTTTACTTTTAGCTCAGAACGCTTAAGTTAGAATGGCTATAGTTAATAAGGATATTTTTTCATTTGAGAAGAGAATCCTCCCTAGTAGATTTATTGAGCTTTGAATCAACAGAAAAACTGATCAGCTTACCTTTTTTCCCAATAGCCAAGGCCATTTCCCCCGTTAAAGCCAAGTATAATTGGTTGCCAATCGCTTGTTTTCTCCAACCGCAAAAAAGCGGGTGGTTTTCAAGACTTTGTTTTTGATCAAAGCATTTAACAAAGTCATTAACCTTTTTTCGGCCAGCCAAAACACTAGGTTCAATTTTTAGCTTCTCTGCGCAGATTTGAACGTGAGCAGAAAGCATTTCCTCTATGCCAGGAGGTGCCTTATATATTTCAAGTTCTGGTAATTTTGGAATCTGATCCAGAGGAAGATTCAGCCCTCTTTGAATTGCAGCTAAAATATTTTTTTTGCTACGCGTGATCTCATTGTTGTGAAGACCACGAATACGACTCAATCCCTCACTATCTATAGGTGCTTTACGTGCTAACTCGAGAAGTGATTCGTCTCTCACAATATTCTTGGCCAAGCAGTCTCTAAACTGTGCTTCTTTTTCTCGCCATTTAGCAAGCTCACAGATAATTGCAAAATTTTTTGGAGCTAGGGTTCTTATGTTCTTGATCCGCATGTATAATTTTTCAAGGTTAGGAGCTTTAAAGTTATCTGGATCTTCTAGTTGTATAAACTCACCTTGAAGCCATTCTTCCCGGTTAAGGCTTTTAAGAACTTTTTTCAAGTTCTCGTACACAGGAAATAACAAGCGGACATCGTCCAAAGCGTATTCAATCTGTCGTTCGCTTAGTGGTCGTCTACACCAGTCAGTATAGGTTTCTGATTTATCAATTTTTTTTCCAAGAACCTTGTTAACAATTTTTGCGAAAGAAATCTGAGCACCCCACCCAACAACAGAAGCAGCTATCTGTGTATCAAATATCGGTTGAATTGTCCCACCGCAAAGCCGATGCAATATTTCAAGATCCTGCCTGGCAGCATGAAATACCTTAACTGTGTTTTGGTTGCGAACCAGGTTCAGAAATGGTTCTAGATTGGAAATGTGAATTGGGTCGATTGCAGCACAATGTATGCCATCAGAAACTTGAATGAGACCTAACTTGTGATAGTAGGTTCTTTCCCTAACAAATTCTGTATCAATTGCCAAGATGGGACTAGAATTTAACTGATCACAAAACTCAGCTAAATCTTTATCAGTTGTTAAATACATTAAATAATCTCAATCTTGATAAAAAGGGCAGGGATGCAACTTATATAAACTGGAAAACTACCTATCTATATAATCTTTTAATTTACATTATGCCACAAATAGATTAGGGCAATAAATAATTATAGGCACACAAATGACATGACCGTTACCTTTAGGTGGTCATGGAGGAGTTAAAAGTAGTTTGTAAAGAACAGATTACTCCACACTTACTTTTTCAACCTGTATTTCCCCCTTTGAATTCCAATCATTAGACTTCACAGAGCTTTCCTCATAGTAAGATGGGAGGTTATCATTCATACGCCAGAATCGATTACTTAATTTTTTGGAAGACACTACTTTTTTAAGATGCCCCCGAGAATCAAATACCTTCACTTCGTAGAACATAGCCTTTACCTCACAAATAGTTGTAAGATGTATCTAACATGAAAGTTTTATTAATAGATTTACCTTAATAAAATCAATAAGATACTAGAAAAACAAGGATATTGGTAAATTTTTCAACTGTCAAGCTTTAAAATTAATTATTTCAATGAGTTAACAAGGTATTCATTGGAAATTATCTAAAGATAATTTATATTGGTTTGACTTTCCCTCTACCTATATCTATTGTTAAATTGTGAGAAAAAAAATTTATATTTTTAGGTTCAAAAACTATAATTTTATAAATATATTTTTTGTTTCCCCATGATACTCATGGGGATTGATTCGTCCATTCCTCAAGCTAGTGTTGCCCTGTTGAAAGACGGGGAAATTCGTAATCAAGCTGAAGTTGATACAAATGCTACTGCTTCAAACCAAGTTCTTTTCTTAATTGATAAGGTTCTAACCTCTTCAAGTGTGGGTTTACAGGATCTTGATGGCTTTTGTTTAACAACAGGACCAGGATCTTTTACTGGCCTTCGGGTCGGCGCCAGCATATTGAAAGGTCTGCTCCTAGCTACCTCAAAACCTTTTGTGAGAATCGACACCTTGGAAGCATTGGCATTGCAGGCGATGCCAACAGGTAATAGAATTTGCGCTATCTTGGATGCAAGAAAAAAAGAGGTTTACACCGCCAGTTTTTGTGGGAATGGGTATATTTTAGAGCGCCTCACACCAGACCGAGCCTTGACGCCAAGTCAGTTATGCCAAGAGATCAAAGAACCAACTATTTTTGTTGGTACTGGGTTGAATTCATACGGCCCTTTTCTTAGGTCACAGCTCGGGGGAAATTTTATACCAACGCAAAATAAGTGCGCCGACACAGTCGCCGCCTGCGCCGCTCGCTTGGCTCAAAACTGTTTTGAGAATAAAAAAACAACTAACTTAGATGAACTAACAATAAAGTATGTCCGAAAATCAGAAGCCGAATTAAAATTCAATGAAAAGAATCTTCAAAAGAGAGGAATATAATTATGGAGATAAAAAAAGAAACCCTCAAAAAAATCCTCAATTCTGATATCAACTTTGAACGTTTACACTCTGAACATACAGAACTTAAGCTCAAAATCGACAACCTGAATAAAATAAAATTTCCAACGGATCATGAAGAAGCCGAAAAAAAACAACACCAAAAACAAAAACTAATTTTAAAAGATAAAATGGAATATATCCTCAGTCAGGCAAAGTAAAATCACAGCATCACACAGATAAGCAAATAATTTTTTTTAGTATAAAATTCTTTAGTTGTCCCTACTTAGTTAGGGAGGAATGAGGATTGACGGTGGCTTAACATCCCACCAAGCAAACGCATGAGATATTTGAAGCAAACCACTTTATTTGCCGGATGATAGTCTCCAATTACTCCTACCAGCAAACTCGACAATTCTTTCTGCGCTGCCAGTGTTGCAACAACTCGATTGCACAAATAAGGCTTATAAATCAAACACTGTAAAACCTTACTTAGAATATTTTTTTTTCTAAACTCTTTTTTTCTTATCAGATCATAACTCTGTAGTTGTCTACTTGAAAAATCAGATTTATCGAAAGCGTTTTGTACTACTCCCACCGCAAGTTGAGAACTTCTTAGCGATAGATAGATCCCTTCGCCTGTAAAAGGGTCAATAAAACCCGTGGCATCACCTACAAGAAGTAGGCCTCCACACCTTGTTTTTTTCACCGAATAGGCCAATGAATCAACTGACCTTATTTTCTCAACCGGGGCACCACCTCCAAGAATTCTCTTTCGCAAGCTATTCCCTAAAACTGTTGTCATATAAAATTTCTCAAAATTAACACCAATTAAATAATTCCTATCCACAACAAGCACAACATTTGCCCTATTGTGTCCTACTGGAGCAATACCAGTGTAGCCAGGGTGACTAATATGCATATAACAATAACTTTCAAGACCTTTGACGCCTTGCCAATGTGCGGCTAATGCGATTTTTCCTTTCCCAGGAGAACTTCGCCTCAAGTTCAGTCGGCGAAGAGAAATGCTATTTCTGCCTCCGCCATCAATCACAATGTTTGCTTTAATGCTAAACTTTGTTTTTGTTTTATCATGTCCCTTCACACCACAAACATTACCCCCATCAAATAACAAATCTGTAACCTTAAACCCTTCCATCAACTGAATACTTGAATTGCGAACTTTATTTATCATTAAACCGTCTAACGTTGATCGTTCTACTGACAAACTGGTCATGGTTCTCCCATCAACAGTGTCAGGATAATCAACTTGGAAGTAGGATCCTTCATAAGCAGATAACGCCACTCCGCTAAGTCTTGTGGGGTTCAAGGCTTCAATTGATTCAAGAACTCCCAATTCAGAAAAAATTTCGTCTGCGGCCGGACTGATAAATTCGCCGCATACCTTGTCGCGTGGAAATACAGCTTGATCAAGCAAAGCAATACGGTATCCCTTTTTTTCAAGAAACAAAGCGGCCGAGGCTCCAGCTGGTCCTCCTCCAATGACAACTATATCGTAAGACTTCATAGGCTGAGTTTGTTCGTGCTATTGTTCTTGGCTAAAACGGATGCTACCCTTCACAACATGATTCTTGGGCTTGATGACATTACAGGCGGCAGAGAAATAGTAGGCTTTTTTATCTGGCTTGGACTTACGTTTCTATTTTACTTTGTTGGATACGTAGCTGCCCTCAATGTAGTTGATGACCTCACAAAAGACCGCTGGATCAAAATTCCAGGCATGTGGGGACTCGCTTTCATCACTTCAGGATTGATGAGTATCTTGAACTATAACCCGCTAATTCTTTTTTTTGTCATTCTTGTGGCCAATTATTTTAGATTAAAAAATCTCACTCTCCCTAACAACGAAAAGCATGGCAATCGGGCCCCTAGCAAGGCTATATTTTATATAGCCAGTTACGGTTACATCTTGTTGGTTTTAGGAATCACTCACTATATTGACTTTCGCAATAGCTAATAATTTTATTCATTTAAAGTAGGGAACCCACATCCCTGTACTAGAACGAAAAACATCGTATTTCTCTCCATACTGTTCTGCTAACCCTCTCTCTTCATGATAAATTCTGTACTGAAAACCTATCCATGCAGACAGCACTCCAAGAACTCCAAAAAAAAGAGAATGAGTAATCGCAGCGAAAGAAACAACAACGATCATCATTGCCGTGTAGGATGGGTGCCGCATCAAACCATACAATTGATCGGTTTTTAATTTTTGTTTCTCGCGAAAAATAATATCGAATTTGAATGCGGCGGCTCCAATTTGGTAAATGGCTATAATCCGCATAACAGAACCTAATACAAAAAGAGTAAGGATGACTACCAATTCCACTGCCGTCACAGGAAATTCCGTCGAGCGACCTAAAAATGACAAGCCAAGTAATGCAACTACAATTGGCAAAGTATGACCAAATAATTGTTTAAGATGCTCTTTGTCAAACGGAGTATCCTCGGGTTTGACCGTTTTAACAAAAACAACTATTTCAATAAGGCCAAAAATGAGATTAAAATAAGAAACAAGCAAAAACCTCTCCATATTTTCGAAATTAAGTCCATACGGAACCAAAGGTGCCAAATACGTAAGGCCTACAATAATGGTATTGAGGTTTGAATTTCTAGTTAGAGCAATGGCAAAACATGCCAGAAAAACAAAAAAATTAATGTGGATTAATAAAGAAACCATTTGACAATGAACACACCTAGTTATCAAATAAACCAAAATTAGTATTTCAAATACAACGCTTTATAAAGATGCTATTAAATCACCTTACCTTAGACCTATTAACATTTGTCATAAAAATAAGTCTTTTCTACGCAACCATCTCCATAAATTTAATTTATTAGGGTATAATCTTGTTTTTTATAATAATATAATGGTATTCCGTTATAGGATAAATTTAGTTGATGGTCTGCTATCAAGCATCCCTGTAGTCACCGTTTCATTAAATCAAACTTAACAAAAATGGGTTTCAAAATACCCTTTGTAATTAAAGAGGTTCGTGATGGATACAAGCACTTTAAATATACCTCCTGAAGTAAAAAAGGAGATTGAAGAGTTTACAGCCGAAGTGGAGCGATTGAATCGCGGAAAGGTAGACCCTGAAGATTTCAAACGGTTTCGCCTGCAACAAGGAATCTATGGTCAACGTCAGGATGACGTTCAAATGGTCAGGACAAAACTTTCCACTGGCCGAATGACAACAGAGCAACTGCTATGCCTTTCTGATTTTGCCGATAAATACTCTAATGGAATTCTGCATGTGACCACTCGGCAAGATTTCCAGTTTCATTTCGTAAAACTAGAGGATATCTCTAAAGGATTACAGGACTTGGCAGACTATGGTCTTACCACACGGGAAGCCTGCGGCAATACAGTGCGAAATGTTACTGCCTGTCATAAAGCCGGGACCTGTAAAGAGGAAGTATTTGATGTAGCTCCCTACGGTAAAGCAGTTACAAGTTATTTAATTCGTCATGCTGCAACACAAAACCTACCCAGAAAGTTCAAAATTAGCTTTGGTGGATGTTCTGGCTGCGGACTTGCCCCAATTCACGACATAGGACTTAATGCTCAAATAAAAAATGAGAATGGAAAAGAAATTCGGGGCTTCAAGGTGTTAATTGGCGGTGGACTCGGATCTTTTCCACATGGGGCAAAGCCCTTGACTGATTTTCTTCCAACAGCAAACTTGCTTCGTATGTGCGAGGCAATGGTTCAGGTATTTGACAAATATGGTGACAAGAAAAACCGTAATAAGGCTAGATTTAAGTATGTCCTTGATAAACTAGGTTTGGATAGAATAAAAGAACTTTATGAGGAAGAATTTGCTGCGCTGGCAAATAAAACCTTCCCTCCTATAGAGATTCCAAAAGAAGAGTTTGTTCCCAATAATCTCGAATTTGAGATTAACGACAAATTTAATTCAGACCCGGGATTTCAAACGTGGAAAAACAGGAATACCTGCGAACAGAAACAAAGCGGTTATTTAAATGTGCAAATTAAGCTGGCTTTGGGCGACATCACTAGTGATAAGGCGCGAACCGTTGCTAAGATGGCATCTAACCTCGCTGGAGGGATTATCGTAAACACAGTCAATCAGAACATTATGATTCCATGGGTGAAAAACGAAGCCCTAAGCACATTCTACTTAGAGCTCCAAAAAATTGATCTACACAGAGCAGGCACTGAAGAAATTAGAGATATTACCTGCTGTCCTGGGTCAGAAACCTGCAACCTAGGAATAACGGCATCACGCGGATTGGTGAAACACCTCAATGAAGAAATGGAAAATGGATTTCCTCATTCCCAAGAATTAGACCATATATCCATTAAGGCAAGTGGATGCCCTAACTCATGTGGTCAGCACCATATCGCGTCTATAGGATTTCATGGCGGAGCCAAAAAGTTGAATGGTGTTCTCGCCCCACATTATGAAATATTATTGGGTGGTAGAATTGATGAGGATAAAGTTGTCTTTGGTACTTCAGTAATCAAAATCCCAGCGAAGAACGCACCCCAAGCAACTAGACAAGTTATAGACTCCTTCAAAAGCGACAAACTCCCTAATGAATCTTTCGGAGAATTTTATGATAGAAAAGGGAAGAATTTTTTTCGAGAACTACTCAACCCACTAAGAGAATTGCCGCAAATCGAAGAAGCTCCTCATTCATATATCGATTTCGGATCTGAAGAAAAGTTTAGCTTGGAAGACCGCGGTCAAGGAGAATGCGCAGGAGCCGTCACGGATATGATAACAGATCGCTTGTCCGAAGCTGAACGTGCTCATTTCCAAGGCAAACTAGCGCTTGAAAAACAAGAGTACTCTCAAGCGATGGATCATGCAAAGCGTTCAACCGTTGCATCTGCAAGAGCTTTACTCGTCACAGAGGGCATGGATTTTAATGATGATTTAGAATGTATTAGAAAGTTTCACTCACTTATCATTGATATGGAGATTGTATCAGGAAAATTTGCTGAAATGGGCGAACGCTATGAAAAAGAAAACTCGTCAGCAAACAAAGATATCGTTTCATGGTGGGTGCAAAACTGTGGTGACCTTGCTGAAGAGTGTCGGGAAGTTAACAATAAAATGCAATCCGACAAATCTTTAAGAATACGTGTTGGTGGTGATGAGAAAAAAGAAGGCACTGGCCCATCTTTCCAAAAAATTGATCTCCTTGGAGTCAAATGTCCCTTCAACTACGTTAAAACAAAACTAAAACTGGAGACGATGACATCCGGAGATAGTCTTGAGGTTCTACTAGATCTAGGCGAACCAGAAAAAAATGTTCCCAGAAGTATTAAAAATGATGGACACGAAGTGGTTTCCACGGAAAAAATTAGTGGACACTTTAAAATAGTTATTAAGAAAGCCTGATTAATACCTATGCTTAAAAGTATGACTGGGTTTTCCAGATATGAAAATCAAAACGAGGACCTTACCTGTAAGGTAGAAATTCGTTCGGTGAACAACAGGTTCATCGATATCAACACCCGCCTGCCAAAGACACTTGCACCCCTTGAGCTCCCATTAAAGAAAATAGTGAAAGCCAAATGTGCCCGAGGTTCATTCGATATTACAATCATGGTTCAAAAAAATGGTGACACAGAAACAAACCTTGAGGTCACTCCCAACCTTCCCCTAGCCAATGAATATCTAAATGCTTTTAAAAAAATTCAAGAGGGCTTAAGTCTAAAAGGAACAATTGACATTAATACGGTTTTATCCCAGAGAGATGTTGTTAAGACAGAAACCAAAAAAGTTGAAGACTCCTGTGAAGAAATAGTAATGCAAACGGTCGACAAAGCGCTTACCCAGTTGATAAAAATGCGAGAAGAAGAAGGAAAAAATCTAGAAAAAGACATTCTCAATCAAATAAATAGCATTAAAAATCTAGGAAAATCAATTTCAGAAAAACAGTCAATTACTGTCCAGCAATTCCAAAGTAAATTGAATGAAAAAATACAAACCTTAACTAGTGGAATTGAAATTAACCCAGATCGTATAGCTCAAGAATCTGCTCTGCTAGCAGATCGTTGCGATGTTACAGAAGAACTTGTTCGGCTTGAAAGCCATTTAGAACAATTCAACCTATTAGTTGCCTCTCCTGAACCTCAAGGGCGTAAACTAGAGTTTCTAACTCAGGAAATCAATAGGGAGGTTAACACCACGGGCTCTAAAACTATTGATCTTGAAGTTTCTAAAGCAGTAATAGAGATGAAAAGTTGCCTGGAAAAAATTCGAGAGCAACTAGCCAACATCGAGTAAGTATTTGCATTTGTCTCGACAAACCAAAAAAAATATAATCCAAGCACTAATAAACTGAAATTCGACAAGAGAACCTGAATAATGCAGTCAAACGGAATAATATTTATTCTATCAGCGCCATCAGGAACCGGAAAAACCACAATCTGCAAACTATTAATACAGAAACTTCCTGATCTCAAGTTCAGCACCTCCCACACCACGCGGGAACCTCGTAACGGCGAAGTAGAAGGAGTTGACTATCATTTTATTTCTAAAAAAGAATTCGAAGAAAAAATAGAGCGCGGGGAATTTCTTGAATGGGCAAAAGTTTTTAAAAACTACTATGGGACGGCATTTAAGTCTGTAGATAGCCATCACCTTAATGGGGATGATGTCTTAATTGAACTCGACGTTCAAGGGGCACAGTCTTTACGAGATATTCACTATAAAGCTGTTTTTATTTTCATGATGCCACCATCGATAGAAGCTTTAGAGAGTCGACTAAACAGTCGAGGAACTGAACCTGCCAGTACAATTCAGGAGCGTCTAAAAATAAGTGAAAAAGAAATACAATTATCCACACTTTATGATTACATATTGACCAATGTCGATGCAGAACAAACCACCGACCACCTCCTTTCAATTATTACAGCAGAGCATTTCAGAAAAGAACGTTACAAACCATCTTCTCCCGGTTTGGACAATTTGATAAATGATGAGGCACACACCTGATGTCTAGCGTGGAAATAATGAAACTGATACAGGGAAACGTTCTTTCACTAAAGCCTTACCATGTTGAAAGCACCGACTGTGAAATCAAATTACACGCAAATGAAAACCCGTTTCCTCCTTCAAAAGAGCTTCTCGAGCTATTTTCATCATCGCTCCAAAAACTACAATTAAACAGATATCCAGATCCAGACAGTAGAGCCCTTAAAAATTCTATTGCACACCGATTAGACATAGAAACCAAACACCTGGTGATTGGAAATGGCTCTGACGAAATCATCCTATTTCTTCTTCAAGTCTTTTGCCAGAAAGGGGATACTATTACATTTCCCGACCCCACCTTTTCTATGTATTCAATCATAGCGCAAAGCCTTGGCATTAAATCAGATCGAATTTCTCTTGATAGTCATTGGGATTTTAATGCAGATGTGATTTTACAGTCAGCTGAAGAAAGCAATTCAAAAATAATTTTTCTAAGCTACCCCAACAACCCTACGGGAAATTGTTTTTCCGACACACAAGTACAGAAAGTCATTGATAATTTTCAAGGCATAGTTGTGATTGACGAAGCCTACCACGACTTCTCTAGAAAAAGTTTTGTCAATCAAATCAAAGAACACAACAACCTGATTGTACTTAGAAGCCTATCAAAAATTGGACTGGCTGCCCTGCGTGTTGGGTTTGGCGTGGCTGACCCGCTGGTCATCAGTGAAATCAACAAGGTTCGGTTACCCTATAATTCAAACACCGTATCTCAAGTGTTTGCTGAACACTTAATAACAAACTTTAAAGCGGTCCAAGCGCAGATTGATTCCATTCTTGATGAACGTCACCGATTATTAGGCGAACTTCATAAAATTGAATCAGTAACCGCATTCCCGTCTGATTCAAATTTTATTTTATTTAAAACAAAACAACCCGCTGGAAGTATATTCGCATTCTTAGCCAAAAATGGAATCTTAGTACGCAACCTGAGTTTACATCCAAAGCTGAATAACTGTCTACGAGTCACCGTTGGCACTAAAAGTGAAAACGACAGATTCCTTTCAAAATTAAAAGACTTTAAAAACTAAGCAGATCAGTTTAAAAAAGTAACCTCCTAAAACAAGAATTAGCTCAATCTGTTCATGAAACTACAAAGCAAACCTAACCTTTTACCTCTATTTGGAGGTTTAGTTTTATTGGTCTGGATAATATCCGGTTTTTTTTATTACCAGATATCACACCCCGCAGGAGAAAGCACACAGGCCATAACCATAAGCATCCCACCGGGCGCCACTTTAAAACAAATTTCTAGCGAACTTGAAAGCCACAACCTTATCAGGAGTGCCAGCGCATTTCGCTTGCTTGCTAATATCCGAAACAAACAGGTTCATATACAAGTAGGTGAATATGAGCTAAATCAATCCATGCTTCCCATGGATATACTCAAGGCCATCACCAGTGGTAAAACGGTCCTACATCCGGTCACCATTCCTGAAGGCTATCGTATTACAGAAATCGCGGAACTACTTGCCAGAAAAATTTCAATAAACAAAAAAGACTTCATTAAAGAAACTAGGAACAAGGGTCTGATAAAAACCTTGAACATAACTTCCGACTCTTTAGAAGGTTACCTATTTCCCGAGACTTACCACTTCAGCAAACATACCTCTGAGCAAAAAATTGTTCAGGCCATGCTAAATACATTTAAACAGCGGATAACAAATGGGGGTATACTTGATCAAATCCAAAAATCAGATATGTCCTTACACGAAGTTATCACCCTGGCCTCCTTGATTGAAAAAGAAACTGGAATGAATGCTGAACGAAAACATATCTCCTCGGTATTTCACAACCGCCTTCGCAGAAACATGCGACTGCAAACAGACCCTACCGTCATTTACGCAATCGAAGAGTTTGATGGAAACATTCGGAAAAAGGACCTTAATATAGACTCGCCCTACAACACATATCGTTATAAAGGGCTTCCGCCAGGACCCATTGCGAATCCTGGGATAAAGTCGATAACGGCCGCATTAAATCCAATCAGGTCAAACCATCTTTATTTTGTTTCTAGAAAGGATGGGAGTCATCATTTTTCTTCCAATCTCAGGGAACATAATCGTGCGGTACAAAAATACCAATTGAAAAAAGTCATACGGCGTTAGCAAAAACCAACTTTCAACTGACCGACAAAGTTATAGTAAGAGGAACTTCTTTAATATGGTGCAAAGTGACAACCTCTACCAAGATATAAAGTAACTATAAGAACAAACTCACATCATTGATTTTGACACATAGCTAAATAATGCTTTGCAAG
>JAPYPK010000120.1 GCA_029937655.1 Nitrospinaceae bacterium | reverse complement strand
AATTATCGGAAATAAGTTTTCCAACCAATCATTACCTAAAAACTAATCTTTAACTATCGAGGAAATATAATGCCTAGAACTTTGGTCACAGGAGGAGCTGGTTTTCTTGGTTCTCATTTATGCGACCATTTATTAGTTAAAGGCCATCAAGTTATTTGTATGGATAACTTAATTACTGGGTCCCTTGCAAACATAAAGCATATTAAAAGCGACCGATTTACTTTTATTGAACATAACGTCACCAAGTTTATTGATATCGACGGCCCGTTAGATTACATTTTACATTTTGCTTCACCCGCAAGCCCTATCGACTACCTTAATTTTCCGATTCCAACGTTGAAGGTTGGCTCTCTAGGAACCCACAATGCGCTTGGTCTAGCTAAAAAAAAGAAATCTATTTTTCTAATTGCCTCTACTTCGGAAGTATACGGAGACCCTCTAGTTCACCCACAATCTGAAGATTACTGGGGTAATGTTAATCCCGTTGGCCCGCGGGGGGTATACGATGAAGCAAAACGATTTGCAGAAGCGATTACCATGGCTTATCACCGCTATCACAATATAGACACCAAAATTGTTAGAATTTTCAATACGTATGGTCCCCGCATGCGCCTTAACGATGGAAGAGCAATCCCAAATTTTCTCAAACAAGCGCTGACAGGAAAGGAACTTACTGCATATGGCGATGGATCTCAGACACGAAGTTTTTGCTACGTTTCCGATCTAATAAAAGGAGTCTATAGATTGCTGATGTCTAATATTAACGACCCGACCAATATTGGAAACCCTACCGAGATGACAATCCAACAAATGGCTGAGAAAATTTTGCAAGCCACCGGCAGCCATAGTAAGATCTCTTATAAGCCCTTACCAGATGATGACCCAAAAGTTCGACAACCTAATATAGAGAAAGCCGTAAAATATTTAGGCTGGGAACCTCAGGTTAAGCTTGATGAAGGACTGAAAGCAACTATAGAGCATTTTAAAATCCAGCTAGGTATTGAAACTTCCTAGGTAAAATAAATACTTTGAGTCAAAGTGAAACTAACAATTTTCTTTAAACTACATTTATAATTTTATGGAGCGAGTAAAGAAATTTTTACATGATAGCGGTGATTTAAAATACCAAGTTGCCGAAACCTTGGCTGGTGAAATTTTAAACGCTGCGCACACCATACGCGATTGTTTATCTAATGGAGGGAAATTACTGTTAATGGGTAACGGGGGAAGCGCTGCTGACTCCCAACATATTGCGGCCGAATTGATCGGAAGGTTTAAAAAAGAACGTAAAGCAATCCCCGCCCTTGCTTTAACTGTGGACTCTTCCTCATTAACTGCCCTTGGAAATGATTATGGATTTGAGACTATTTTTTCTCGTCAAGTGGAAGCCCTCGCAACTCCTAATGATGCGATAGTTGGAATCAGTACTAGTGGTAATTCAAAAAATATAATTCTTGCGTTAAACCTTGCTCGAAAGATAGGCTCAAAAACAATAGGCTTTATGGGTAACGATGGCGGCAGCATGAAAGATTGCGTTGATGTCGGTATTATAGTTCCATCCAATGATACGGCACGTATTCAAGAGGTTCACATCACAATCGGCCATATTATTTGCGAAATTATCGAACAAGATCTTATTCATGAAAACAAAATTTAAAAACTTTCTAGAAAACGATCATCAACCTCGAATCATGGTCGTAGGTGACCTTATTCTAGATGAATACATTTGGGGTTCTGTTAGTCGCATATCACCAGAAGCACCCGTTCCTATTCTGGAAACAAAATCAGAGAACCTGACTCTAGGTGGAGCCGCTAATGTTGCCAATAACTTGGTTGCTCTTGGATGCGAAGTTCATCTGGTAGGCGCAATCGGGAACGATGAAAAAGGTGACAAATTACTCTCTCTCATAGAAAGCAAAAAAATATCATCTAAGGGTATTTTCCGTTTTGTGTACAGGCCTACCACATCAAAAATTAGAGTTATTGGCCACAATCAACAGATTCTTCGTATTGATAAGGAAGATAATCGCCCTATTACAGAAGAAACTGAAAATAAGATTATCAAGTTTATCAATAAAACTCTACCTGATATGGATATTGTGATTTGCTCGGACTATCGCAAAGGCATTCTAACGGAAAAAGTTTTTAGCGCTATCATTCACAGGGCTAAAAACTCAAAAAAACAAGTTATTGTTGACCCTAAAAGCTCCAACTTTGAATTTTATCAAGGAGCAAGTATTATCACCCCTAACCAACTTGAGGTAGAAAAAGCCGTCCCCATAAAAATTCAGGATAAAATTGATTTAGATCGCGCGGCAGAATACCTTTTGAACTTGACTCATGCGGAGTCAATTTTAATAACTCGGGGTAAGGACGGAATGACTCTTTACCCAAGCAAAGAAAGTCCGATTGATATCCCGACTCAAGCAAAAGAAGTTTTTGATGTCACTGGGGCAGGGGATACCGTCGTTTCTGTTCTTGCAATGGCCCTATCTATTGGATTCAATTATCAAGACTCTGCTTGGCTATCGAATATCGCTGCGAGTATTGTTGTTGGTAAAATAGGAACCGCTGTTGTCACTCTATCTGAAATTGATGAGTATCTTCACGAAGAAATGCTTCGTACCTCGAAATCTGTTCTTAGTCTAGAAGAACTTATCAAAATTGTTAGCCTTGCAAAAAGTGTCGGTAAAACGGTTGTGTTCACCAATGGATGTTTTGACCTTATTCATGGCGGACATATTGAATTTTTGCAGAAGGCCCGAGAAAAAGGAGATCTTTTAATCGTTGGACTCAATAGCGATCAATCTGTTAAATCCATTAAAGGAAATGATCGTCCCATTAAGACACAAAAAGAACGTGCCAATATTATTTCTGCATTGAAATCTGTCGACTACATTACGATTTTTAATGAAACTACCCCAGAAGAAATGATTCGTCAAATACGTCCAGATATTCTTGTTAAAGGAGACGACTATAGTAAAGATGAAGTCGCCGGCCGTGAAATTGTCGAAGGTTATGGAGCAAAAGTAGAACTTATCCCTATTGTTAAAGGACTTTCCACAACCAATATAGTCACAAAAATTCTTGAAAACCACAAATCCAACTAGAAAATAGAAACACTAGTATAACTAACCTTAGGATGAAGGTCAGTTGGACTTGATGAAAAAACTAAATAAAGCTTAGTGGCTTTTAGTTTGCGCAAAAATGGATTTTAGTTTGAACTAATACTGTTCATTTGAACTAACCTCCTAGTCGTTTATTGGATACGAGGTAATTTTTCACATAATCTGTAATACCGTCTTCTAGAGACATTATTGACCCAGTGTAACCAGCGTCTCGAACCTTTTGTATGTCTGCGCAAGTGTGGTACTGGTATTGATGAAGAATAGTTTCAGGCATTGAAATATATTCAATTTGAGGCTCTCTACCCATTGCTTTAAAAATATTTATAGCAAGATCGTTCCAGTTTCTAGACTGACCCGCTCCAATATTGAAGATCCCTCCAATATTTGAGTTGTCTAGAAAAAACAAGGTCATATTAACTGCATCATTTATATAGAGAAAATCTCTCTCCTGTCCGCCATCCTTATATTCTTTTTTATATGATTTAAATAGACAAATTTTATTTTTTTCCCTTGCCTGAATGAATCCCTTTCGCACCATGCTTTGCATATTTTCTTTATGGTACTCATTTGGCCCAAAAATATTAAAATATTTTAGCCCTACCACACGATCAAGAATACCTTGGCTTTCTGCCCATAAATCAAATTTATGTTTACTTTCCCCGTATAAATTAAGTGGTTTTAATGTGTTTAGCTTAGATTCATCGTCACTATATCCCATTTCTCCATTACCATATGTTGCAGCGCTGGAGGCATAAATAAAACGAATATTTTTCTCCAAAGCATAGGTTGCTAGGTGCCGAGTGTAGTGGTAGTTATTTTTTATAAGAAATTTTTCATCGGTTTCGGTTGTTGAAGAACAGGCGCCCATGTGAATTATCGCTTCAATTGAATTAATGTCTCGCTCAATAATTTTCCCCAAAAATGAATTTATTCCTCTTAGTTCTTGATATTTGATCGATGTGATATTTTTTTCTTTTTCAGGATGATTTATATCGTCAACTATAAGGAGATCCATTCTTCCTCTCATATTTAACTCTTGAGCGATAGCGCTACCAATAAAACCTGCCCCCCCAGTTACGACAATCATAATTTGGCTCCATTAACCTTGGACGCATGCTTCGATATAACCAAACGGTAACTTTGAATACCTAGTAGGCGACCAAATTCCCCCTGTTCTATTTCTGGTATTCTAATAATTTCCACAGGTTGTTTTCCTTCCGTTATAAATATTTTCGTC
>JAPYPK010000011.1 GCA_029937655.1 Nitrospinaceae bacterium | reverse complement strand
GAACTCCGACTCTCTCGGCATTTTTTTCAGTAATTTCATACCCTGAGTCTTTGAGGGCATAGTCACTAGCAGCTACTGCAAAATGAATAAACCTATCCATTTTTTTTACTTCTTTATGCCCCATATACCGCTCAGCATCAAAACCAGCAACCTCACCCGCAAATTTTACAGGAAATGATTCTGTGTCAAACCTTGTAATGGGGCCGATTCCAGATTTCCCATTAATGATAGCTGACCAATTTTCTTCAACACCAATACCAAGTGGAGAAATAATACCCATCCCTGTAACAACTACGCGCTTCTTCATCCACTACTCCACCTTCATCAGAGCCGATCAATTAGTATTGTTGTTTATATAATCAATTGCATCCTGAACTTTTGAAATTTTCTCAGCATCTTCATCTGGAATTTCAACATCAAACTCCTCCTCAAGGGCCATGACAAGTTCAACAGTATCAAGAGAGTCCGCCCCTAGATCGTCAATAAATGCAGCGTCATTTGTAACCTGTTTTTCGTCCACACCTAATTGATCCACTATAATTCCTCTTACTTTTTCTTCAACAGACATAATTAAAACTCCTAAAAAATATTACATCAACATTCCACCATTAACATTTATCACCTGGCCAGTGATATAATTCGAACGGCCAGAAACAAGGAAATCCACGCTATGTGCTATGTCGTTAGGCAACCCCAAACGTGAAAGAGGTATTTGTTCAATCAGCTTGTCTCTTATTTTTTCATCAAGTACACGAGTCATTTCTGTATCAATAAACCCTGGTGCTATAGCGTTAACTGTAATATTTCTGGGGGCTAGCTCTCGCGCCATAGTTTTTGTCAAACCAATCAAACCTGCTTTAGAGGCAGAGTAGTTTGCCTGCCCAGCATTACCCATAACACCAACAATAGAAGCAATGTTAACTATGGCGCCTTGACGTTGCTTCATCATATGTTTTGCTGCTTGCTGTCCGCAAAGAAAACTTCCTTTAAGGTTTACAGCGAGAACAAGGTCCCAGTCATCTTCCTTCATCCTAACAAACAGTCCATCCTTAGTAATTCCGGCGTTATTAATCAAAATATCTAAGGGCTTAAATTCCCTTGCTATTGAATCAAATGCTACTTTCACATTTTCTGCATCCGCTACATTTATTAAAGCAGCTGATGCACTCCCCCCATTGGCGATAACACTTTCAGCAGATTTATTAGCATTTTCATGATTAATGTCACCAAAAATAACGTGCGCTCCAGATTTCGCAAGATTATTCCCGATCACCTGCCCTATTCCTTGCCCCCCACCAGTAACTAGTGCAATTTTATCTTTAAGTTCCATCAATTACCCTCTGATTTTATCAAGTTTTCACAAGCCTCGACGGTTGTCCTTAAGGAGTTTGGATCTCCGACCTGATAACACTTTACATTTTTATTAAACCGCCGCATAAGGCCAGACAGAACTCTTCCCGTGCCAAGTTCAATAGCAACATCTATTTTTTGGTCAATCAAATACTGCATTGTTTCAGCCCACCTAACAGGCGAACACACCTGCCGTATCAATGCTTCACACGCCGAAGAACCCGCAGTAAGGGGCCGAGCTTGAATATTAGAAACAACAGGATATTGATGGTCAATAAATTTTGTTTTTTCCAGTTCCTTTTTAAGATTAATTTCTGCTGGTTTCATCAAAGGGCAGTGAAAGGGAGCACTAACTGGTAACATGATTGACTTTTTAGCCCCTTCCTCTTTTGCTAATCGAGAGACTTCCTTAACAGCCTTAAGATGGCCGGCAATAACAATTTGTTCATGACTGTTAATATTGGCAGGTTGAACAAGAAAATCTTTTTTTGACACTCTATCGCATAATAACCGAACGTTATCTAAAGACATTCCAATTACAGCAGCCATACCTCCTACACCAACGGGAACAGCTTCCTGCATGAAACGCCCCCTCAGGTGAACTAACCGAACCGCATCTAGAAATTGAATAGATCCGGCCGCAACATTAGCCGAATACTCACCAAGGCTGTGGCCAGCAGCTATTGTGGCATTGATACCATTTCTCCTCAGCATATTCAAGGCTATTATACTGTGGATAAGAAGAGCTGGCTGTGCATTTTCTGTAAGCATTAACTTCTCATCAGGCCCATTAAAACATAGGTCTGCAATATCAAACCCAAGAATTTCTCCAGCGTCATCAAATAATTTTTTAGCCTCTGAAAAAGCCTTATAAAACTCCTTACCCATACCTACAGTTTGTGACCCTTGACCGGGAAAAAGAAAAGCAATTTTCACCATCTAATCAACGCCGCCCCCCAAGTTAACCCAGCCCCAACAACAACAAGAAGTGTAAGGGACCCTGGTTTTATTAAACCAGCTTTACTGGCCTCATGCATAGCTATAGGAATTGAAGCCGATGATGTGTTTCCATATTTCTCAATATTCATAAAAACCTTTTCTTTAGGAATACCTAGTTTATCGGTTACCGCATCAATGATGCGTCGATTAGCTTGATGAGGAATAACTAAACCAATGTCTTTTACTGAAAGTTTATTAAAGTCCAGAGCTTCTTTAGAAACTTCCGCCATTCGCTTGACCGCAACCTTAAACGTGGCATTGCCAGACATATGAATAAAATATTCTTTTTTATCGATAGCTTCGTGCGATATTGTTTTTTTTCCGATACCACCAGGAACAATGATTAAGTCAGATTTACCACCATCTGAATGAATGTGAGTCGAAAGCAAACCCCTCGGTTCATTCATTACACTTTTTTTTAAAACTATGGCTCCAGCCCCATCACCAAACAATATGCAAGTCGAGCGGTCCGACCAATCTACAATACGCGAATTGGTTTCACTGCCAATTACTAAAACGTGGTGATACCTACCACTCTTTATATACTGCTCTGCGATAGACAATCCAAAAACAAACCCAGAGCATACAGCAGAAATATCATAGGCAGCGGCATTCACAGCACCAAGTCCATTCTGCACAAAGCAGGCTGTAGCTGGAAAAAGAATATCGGGAGTGGACGTACAAACAATAATAAGGTCTAGTTCATTAGGTTGGATTCTTGCTGACTCAAGAGCCATCTTCCCGGCTTGAATCGCAAAAGTGGATGAAGACTCTCCCTCATCAGCAATACGTCTTTCACAAATTCCTGTACGTGTACGAATCCACTCATCAGAAGTATCAAGCATTTTTTCCAAGTCTGCGTTGGTAAGAACTTTACTTGGAAGAAACATACCTGTACCTGCAATTTCGGCTCTGATTTTATTACCAGTGTTCATAAAAAAAGTTAATTAAGATTTGTCTTCTTCAGAGTCTTTAGAAATATCGCTATTTTTTTCTTCTTTATCCGGCGTAAAAGTAATTTTTTTTATCTGCTTCCAAAAAGGCTCTTTGCCAGACATAAGATTGGACTCTATATCATCGCGAATGTGTCCGTTCATCTTTTTTTCTACTAATTCTTTAGCACGAATAATGGCATTTTTAATCGCTTTTGGTGAGGAACCACCGTGGGCAATTATACAAACTCCATTTACTCCTAAAAGAGGAGCACCACCTGTCTCGGAGTGGTCAACCATTTTTTTAAATTTCAAAAAATGGGGTTTAATTAAGTAATACCCCAACTTAGTAACCCAGTTGGCCATAAAAATTAACTTCAAGTTTTCACCTATCATCTCAGCAAGACTCTCACTAATTTTCAAAGCCACATTTCCAGTAAAGCCATCGCAGACTATGACATCGGCATTGCCTTTATAAACCTCTTTTCCTTCCAAATTGCCAATAAATTTAACATGACTATTTTTTAACAAATGAAAGGCTTCGCGAGTGACCTCGTTTCCCTTTGAGTCCTCTTCGCCAATACTCAATAAACCCACATCAGGAGTAGTTTTTCCATGAATGTATTTGGCAAAAGAATGCCCCATAATACCAAACTGGAACAATTGACTGGATTTACAATCAACATTTGCTCCCGCATCTAGCAAAACAGAATAGCCTTTTAATGTTGGTAACTGAATGGCAATTGCAGGACGATCTACTCCCTTTAGAAGGCGCAGAGTAAAAGTGGCAAAAGCAAGAACAGCACCAGTATTACCTGCGCTGACAAAAGCAGACGCATGACCATTCTTAACTAAGTCAAGCCCGACTTTGATTGATGATTTTTTTTTACCCCGTAACACCTTGGAGGGCGTTTCATGCATTTCAACAACATCTTCCGCGTGTACGATCTCAATCGGAAGATCTATCCAATCCTCATATTTAGACAATTCTGCTTCAATCAGACCAGATAAGCCAGTCAGAACAATCTCCACATCACACTCTTTTACTGCCATCACCACTCCCTCAACGATAGATCCAGGAGCATGATCACCGCCCATAGCGTCAACCACAATCTTCATATTCAATTATCACTCCATCAAGAGATGGATTCCCTTAAATACAATACGTAGAATTAATAAACTTAGGAAACATCTGGCATGTAAATCTTATCCCTCACCCAAAGCAAAAAACATCTAAATAAAAACTTATTAGCTTAGGATAAAATAAGACCTGGTAGGCGGCACTATGAATGCTACTTAGACAACTTCTACCTCCATAACTTCTTTATCTTTATAATACCCGCAATGGGAGCAGACATGGTGTGGTTTACGCATCTCATGACATTGCGGACATTCGCTCATGGTTGGTTGCTTGAGCTTGTCATGTGATCTACGCTGCCCTTGCCTAGACTTTGACATTTTTTTCTTTGGAACTGGCATCTATCCTCCTTTAATAAATTTATCTTTAAAAATTTTTAATCTTTCCAACCTTGGGTCTGTAAATGACTCAATATCGCACTTGCAAAGTCCCTGGTTTAGGTTATTCCCACACTGAAAACAAATGCCTTTGCAGTTATCTTTGCACAAGGTTATAACGGGAACAGCGAGCAGTATGCTATCGCTGATAGATTGAGTGAGGTCAATTTGTTGATTTTCGTATACCTCCGCATCAATGTCAGACGCATGTAACTCTACATCTCTCACCGCTGTAAACCGATCATCAGATGGGACAAAATGAGCTTTCAATCCGCTATTAATCGGACATGATAATGTATCAAGGCACCGAGAGCAACTAGCAACCACACTAGTCTTTATTGTACCCTTTAGGTAAACATCATCGTCTATTCTATTTAAAGAGCCATTAACAGTAATATCAACGTTTACGCTCAACCCCGCCTGATCAATCTCAAGTTGATCTTTTTTCAAAACAAAGCTAAAGCACAAACCTTCGTCACCGATCTCCTCAATACCAAACATCATGATGTAAGACCACTGTAAAAGTAAGAATTAACTCAAAACCTTTTAAAGTCCAATATGTGGTAGAAATCAGGCAGGATTAACGATTATCGTATCTTTATTTGATGGTATCGTCAAGAGAAATATAAGCCTATCGCCCTATTCTATCAAGCTCTTGGATGAAAACATTCGTGAACCTCACGCATTCTCTCCCTTAAAACATGGGTATATATTTGCGTGCTAGAAATATCCGCATGCCCCAGCATTTTTTGAACAGAACGCAAATCTGCTCCTCGTTCCAGAAGATGAGTAGCAAAGGCATGCCTCAAGGAATGCGGGGAAACTGTACCTACTATTTTTGCCTTGATCGAATATTTTTTTAGAATTTTCCAGAAACCTTGTCTGGTCATAGCAGTTCCACGTCTAGTTAAAAACAAGTCCTCAGTCCTATATTTTTTTTTAAATAATGGGCGCGCATTAATGACATAATTTTCAATAGTAATGGTAGCCATCCTTCCAATAGGGACTACCCTTTCTTTAGATCCTTTACCAAGTGAACGAAGGTATCCAACTTCCAGGTTGATCGCACTTAACTGTAGAGATACCAACTCTGAAACACGCAACCCAGTTGCATACATTAATTCAAGCATAGCTAAGTCTCTAACGCCAGCAAGTGTATTCATATCTGGGGCAGCAATAAGCGCATCAACCTCTTGTATAGACATTACATTTGGAAGCTTTCGCCAAGGGCGTGGGGAACTAATTATTTCGATAGGGTTCTCTGAGATTAAATTTTCGACATATAAAAAATTATAAAAAGATTTTAACGAAGATAAACACCTTGCCACCGAAGATGGAGCCATACCCTCTTCATTTCTAAGAAAAACAAGAAATGACCTCACGTCGCTTGTCTTAGCACAACCAAGCGGGTTATTTAAAAGATACTTTTCAAAACGACTAACATCACGCCGGTAAGACTCAACTGTGTTTTGAGATTGCCGTTTCTCAATTGTTAAAAAATCAATATATTCAGAAATATATTTGTTCATACAATGAGTTTATTTAATTTTAACAACTACTTATGATACAATAAACCTCCAAGCATACCTAGGGTATTCTCATTGCCGTTGTTCAATATATAATGTAGAATTCCTCCTTGCGGTCTACCCTTCATTCGATAACATTCAAGTAAAACTTATGGAACAAACCACCTTAGTGCAGCACTTGCAACATCAGCAAAAGTTTCTAGGCGCCACCGGTGAATTCACCAGTTTAATGAACGAGATTCTTGTCGCCGCTAAAATCATCTCGTTGGAAGTTAATAAAGCTGGGATCGGTGGGAACATATTGGGAGTCACTGGAAATATTAACGTACACGGTGAAGAAGTCCAAAAATTGGACGAATTCGCAAACTCAACGTTTGTTAACATAATGGGAAAGTCTGGGACGGTATGCGCTATCACCTCCGAAGAAATGGAAAAACCTGTCATTATCCCAGAGGAGAAGGCTGGTAAATATATTTTTATGATGGACCCCCTAGATGGTTCCTCAAATATTGACGTAAATGTTAGTATAGGAACTATTTTTTCAATATACCGAAAAAAAAGCAGCGGTGTCTCAATAACAAAAGATGACCTCTTGCAAAAAGGAGCAGATCAAGTCGCCGGTGGTTACATTGTATATGGTTCTAGCACAATGTTTATATACAGCTCTGGAAGTGGAGTTCACGGCTTTACATTGGACCCTTCTATTGGAGAATTTTTTTTATCACACCCAGACATGAAAATTCCAGCGCAAGGTAACATCTATAGTGTTAATGAAGGAAATAATATATTTTGGGATGATAGACAAGTTAGCTTAATAAGTCACCTTAAGGAACTTGATGAAAAAACAAACCGCCCGTATAAAGCAAGGTATATCGGTTCCATGGTATCAGATTTTCATCGAACCCTTCTAAAAGGGGGGATTTTTATGTACCCCAAGGATAGTAATAGTCCAAACGGAAAACTACGATTTGCCTTCGAAGCAAGTCCTTTAGCTTTCATTGTCGAAAATGCGGGTGGGCGTGCTTCTACAGGAAAAGAACGGATTCTAGACATTATCCCAAATGATATCCACCAATGTGTTCCCCTATATATTGGTAGCCGAGAAGATGTTGAAACTGCGGAGTCATTTCTAAAAGATTAACTTTTATACTCGGTTCACCTTTAAAAAAAATGAGAATTCAAGCAATTCGTGGTGTCAAAGACATCATGCCAGATGAAATTGAAAAATGGCGTTGGGTCGAAAACAAAGCCAACCAAGTTTTTACTCGTTATGGGTTTAAGGAAATCCGTTTACCAATATTTGAAAAAACCAAGCTGTTTTCAAGAGGTATTGGAGAAACAACTGATATTGTAGAAAAAGAAATGTACACCTTTGAAGACCGAGGTGGAGAAAAGGTCACCTTACGCCCTGAAGGAACAGCCTCTGTGGTTCGCGCTTTTATTGAACATAAAATGTATACAAAGCAAACAGTTCAAAAGTATTACTATCTTGGCCCAATGTTTCGTTACGAGCGACCTCAGGCAGGCCGGTTCCGACAGTTTTATCAAATTGGGGTAGAGGCAATGGGATCTCATAATCCTTCCATTGATGCGGAAGTAATGATCATGCTTATGGAATTCTTTACTGTTTTAGGGCTAAATCAAATCGAACTACAAATAAATAGCCTAGGGTGCAACAAATGCCGCCCAGAATACCGGGAAACCCTTAAAAAATCTATAACCAATCATTTAGCTGACCTATGTGAAAACTGCAACAAACGTTATCAAAAAAATCCCTTGCGAGTCCTTGACTGTAAAGTCGAACGCGACATAGAGATCGCATCTGGACTTCCAAAAATAACTGACCACATTTGTAATGAATGTAAATGCCATTTTGAAAAAGTACAGACATTACTTCATGAGACACAAATCCCATATAATATCAACCCCAGTCTTGTACGTGGCCTTGATTACTACACTCATACAGCTTTTGAAGTCACTTCTAGAGATTTGGGCGCCCAAAATGCAATAAGCGGAGGCGGTCGATACAATACGCTAGTCGAGGAATTTGAAGGCCCCCCCACTCCTTGCTTTGGTTTTGCGCTAGGGCTTGAAAGGCTCATCTCCCTAGTTCCATTTGATAAGCTGGAAAGTATAGAAACGAATCCTGATGTGTTTGTTGTATCCTTAGGCGAAGAAGCAAAATTGAAAGTCTTTAGTCTGGTTCATCAATTACGATCTGGAGGAATATCGGTGGAAAGAGATTACAATGAGGGAAGTATAAAAAGCCAAATGCGTAAAGCAAATAGGTCTGCTAGTAGTTTTGCTCTAATTATTGGAGAAAATGAAATCAAGTCAGGAACCTACCAATTGAAAAACATGAAGGATGGAAAGCAATCAAACATTACTGCAGAGTCTTGTGTAGAAGAAATCAAAGCTTTAATCAACTAATAAACTATGTTTAACTCAATAGAATAATCTGTGCTCATTATAGCTTAATCTGGGTTCGAATCCTTTTGGGTTTTAGCCCATCGTAAATTTTGTGAATTCGTTATAGACGAATAACATTATAGAGGGTGAAGTGGATAGCGAAGAAATCGATGTACTAGAAGAATATATCTCGAAAAACAACCTAAAGATCACCAAGCAGCGACGAGCTGTTTTAAAAGTCTTTCTTGAGTGTGAAAATCATGTCAGCGTGGAAGAGCTATATAATATAGTACTAAAGACAGAACCTAAAATCGGACTTGCAACGGTATACCGTACTTTAGCCCTACTAACTAAAAGTGGGCTGGCCTTGGAAATGGATTTTGGTGATGGACAAAAGCGATATGAGTGCTCCCACAGAAGTGTCCATCATGATCATATGGTATGTACTGGGTGTGGCAAAATTATTGAGTTTACTCACCCCTTGATAGAAAAATACCAAGAAGAAGTCGCTAAACAAAATAAATTTAAAATCACTTCCCACAAACTGGATCTTTTTGGTCTCTGTCAAGACTGCAAATAAGAACCAATCTCACTTAATTAAGAGTCGGAACAAAATCAATACTTCCTTAGAGCAGTAATTATTTTGAAACTTGTGTTACTGATTGTGCGCAACGAAACCCCACATAGTTATATATTTCGTTCATTACCTGACCATGAGTGGTCACTTTTGGGAAAACCTTGTTTTTGGGGTGTAACCACGTACGATTAGTAATGCGCAAACCACCCGCGGATGAATCAAAAGCACCTCCACGAACGACCTTAAAATCTCCCTTCTTAACACCGGTTGGGTTTACCTGCTTACCACGAGGGTAAGCTGCGTCATACCAATCGGCGACCCATTCCCAAACATTTCCCATCATATCGTAAACACCGAACTGGTTTGGTTTTGTTTTGCCAACCGCATGAGTTTGAGCAGTCGAATTATCCTCAAACCAAGCATACTCACCATTCATCATATTCCCCCAAAAGTATCTGGCGTCAGCATGACCCCTTGCTGCATACTCCCATTCAGCCTCAGTAGGAAGCCGACATCCAGTGTTTTCAGCAAATTCTTGTGCATCATAAAAAGTAACCTGCTCCACTGGTTTATCAGACCCAATAAACTTGGATGGGTTAAAGCCCATTACTTTTTCCCAACGAGCCTGAGTAACCTCATATTTATCAAGATAAAAATCATCAACACAAGCCTCATGCTCTGGGGCCTCATCGACTTGCGCATAGTTATTACCTAAAACAAAACAACCTCCCTTAATAAACACCATTCCTTTCGGGGCCTTATTAGCGATAACCTCATCCTCTGGAGCTATTGTTATTGCCTCAAATTTGAAACTCTCCTGAAAGTTATCAAACGTAGCTATATCACCATGATCATTTACAGAATTGTTTACCTCTTCTGATGAACAAGCAAGAATCAAAATAAAGAAAAAATAAAATATGATATTTTTTAGACTGTCCATTATTTTAGCGATTTTAAAAAGGCTGATACTATCACTCAGTGCCATTTATGCACAACCAATATTTAATATAAATGATTCTGCTCCAAACATGAATAAATCCAACCTAAGTTCACTGAAAAACCATAAAAAATGCTTTAAAAATATATATTTGTGCCGATAAGCCTTAATGAAAGTAGTGTCTTTCCTTAACTAGGGTAATAATGAGTCTCTTTAACCTAACGTCTTTTAAATTCTACAGTATATTTCTCTGCATATTCCTACAAGGGGCTATTTCTGGTTGTACTACGATACAAAATATCATAAGCCCCATTAGTGACTCGTTAAATAGTACGATTAAAAGTGGTGCCAATAAAACTTTTAGTAGTGCTAAAAAGCTGGCCTCAAACTTAGGTATTAAGTCAGCTTCCAATCGTGACTTACACTTTGCGCTACAACAATTTAATCAGAGTAATTTTGAGGTCACAGAATTTTACCTAAAAAAAACACTTGTAAAGTTTCCCGATAATCCAATAGCGATGAAACTTTTACCTTGGGCCTATTTTTATCAAAAACAGTATGACAAGGCCTTAACAACCTTCAAGCGAACGAAAGCTCTCAATAAAAAAAATCCAGAGCCATCAATTGGTATGGGTTGGTGCTACATCGCCTTAAGAAGATACGAACGTGCAATAGAACAATTTGAATATGCAAAAAAAAATAATGGGGATTATTATCAAATTAATAAGGGGAAAGGGTTTGCTCATCTAAAAACGAACAGGACGTTAGAAGCAAAAGATAATTTCTCCAAAATATACAACCCGTCTCAAGTTAAGATCATTTTTGAACTATGGGCCGCCTGGCATGAAGAAGATGCGGATGAACTAATTGATACACTGCCAACTTCAACAAAATCGTTCTCATTATTCACACACCCAGTAGAAGCACCAAGATATCCAGGTTTATTGTTGGGATTATCCAGAAATCAAGATCCATCCATCAATCATGGATGGAACGCTTTTTGGAAAGGGAAATTTAAAAAATCCTTAGACTACTTTGAAAACATATCGGGGGATGCTGAATCACCAGATGCAAAAAACGGATTAGCTTGGAGCCATTTAAAAAACAAGGAAATCAAAGAAGCTTCAGTTTTATTCAAAGAAATACTACAGACCTGGCCTAACTTTATTGGTGCTATTGAAGGAATTAACGAGATTGAGAGCATAAAAAGAAGACAGGCTATTCATGCGGACTACTATCTTGATATAAATAAGCTAGGCATCGCTGAAAAAAAATACAAAGAAATTAAAAGTAGATATCCTAGCTGGCAGTACCCACACACACAATTGGGAAAATTAAAATTAGCACGAAAAGACTATTTATACGCACGCGATCATTTTTTGGACGCACTGGACCTCGCTCCAAATAATCCGGAAGCCAAAACAGGAATCGACGAAGTAAGAAAAGTAACTGACTCGAACCTTTTCCAAGCAGACCAGGCATTAAAATCAGGTGACTATAAAAAAGCGGCATTACTGTATGCTGACTACATTGAAGAATACAAACCAAATGCCGGCTCTTTTTTAAATATAGACAAAGCATTGTTCAAGATAGGGTTTATGGATGATCCTTGGAAAGAGTATTCTACAAAACAAAAACCAAGCACCCAACCTATTTCACTTTTTTCCCAAGTATTGGGGAAACTTGGGCTAAGAGATTCAAGTCGAAACAATATTCGTCCTGCCACACCTTCAAGCAGCAGTTCTTTGGCACACGCATATAACGGACTTGGCTGGAGTCAATACTACAAAAAAAAATATTTACAGGCAGTAGAAAAATTTAAGATCGCTCGTGCTGATCGGGAATATTTTCTAGACTCTTCTAGAGGGTTGGGCCTCTCATTTTATGAAGCAGGTCAATTTAAACAAGCCGCAAATAATCTTAAATTTGTAGTCAAATCAAATCCAGATCAGTTGGACCTAGCGTATAAATTAGACATGAGTATACTAATGAGTTGGGATGTTTCAAGTGCTCGAGAATATTTCTTAAAAAATCTTATTCATTACCCTCTAAGATCTTCCTTATATATGGGACTTGGTTGGCTGAATTACAGGGGTAAAAACCCAGATTTGGGCATTGAATATTTTTTAAAAGCAATATCGTTGGATCCAGAGTTTGCTTTAACAGACGAATTCAAAACTCTCCTAGCAAAAGAACGTTTTGGTTGGCAAATATATAATAAGTTCGGCTGGGCATATTACGAAAAAAATGATCAAAAAAATGCGATCATAATGTTTCAATATGCGTTAAAAGAACAACCTAACAAATCAGAGTCACGAAAGGGCATGGGCTATGCTTTAAATAAGGTAGGTAAACTATCTGAAGCTGTTAAATACTTAAATCAAGTATTAGAGCTAAATAATGATCCAAACCCTGTCAAAGAAATAATATCTGGGGATAGTTCTATCGCGCCTTATTCAGCAACCACCACCGCCCGTACCACACTAGGTGGCATATTCTTAAAGCAGGGAAAACCGTACGAGGCAATCGCCCTATTTAAAGATGAACTCGAACTTAGGCCAAATTTAGCAGCCGCTCATGACGGACTCGGATGGTCATACCTCGAACTAAATCAACTCACGCCATCGCGTACCGCATTTAAAGCAGCCCTTAAAGCCCAACCCCTTAACTACTTAACACACAAAGGATTAAGAGAAGTTAAACAGAGAATTGCCAAAATTAAATTAACCCAGAACTCATCCCTCCTAACAGAAAAGACCGAGAAACATGACAAAAAACATGAAAGTGCCTACTAAAGTCATGCGGTTAAAAAAACTAAAAATATTTTATTGACACCTTCACAAAAAAAGATATAATTAGTAATCCATTGAAATATAAAGGTTTATTTCTCATGCATTTGGGGGGAACTAGAGTTTCTTTTTATCGCTAAACCCAAAAAGCAATAAATATCGTTGCCCTTAACTTCAAAGCTTATGATCTAATAAGCTGTGAGAAGCAGTTAATTCCTCACCATCTTATCGTAAGCTGATTTTAATGACTCCACAACTGAAGGGTCCGCTAGAGTAGAAATATCACCTAATTTATCGGATTCGTTGGCAGCAATTTTACGTAGAATTCGCCTCATAATTTTTCCGGAACGAGTCTTTGGAAGCCCAGGTGCCCAATGAATAATATCAGGAGATGCGATAGGGCCTATTTCGTTCCGAACAAACAATACTAGTTCCTTCCTTAATTCTTCATTTGACTCAATACCTGCCATCAATGTTACATAAGCATAAATACCCTGCCCTTTTATCTCGTGTGGAAATCCCACAACCGCTGCTTCGGCAACTTTATGGTGTAACACTAAAGCTGATTCAACCTCGGCTGTTCCTATACGATGACCTGAAACGTTAATGACATCATCTACCCTGCCAGTGATCCAATAGTAACCATCTTTATCTCGACGGCAACCATCACCTGTAAAGTAGTAACCCGGATATAGTCTAAAATAGGTTTCTTCAAAACGGTTATGATCTCCATAAATAGTACGCATCTGGCTAGGCCATGGTTCTTCAATAGCAAGCACCCCCTCAACTCCATTCCCTTTTAAAACTTTCCCTGTTTCGGCTTCAATAATCACAGGTTTCACACCAAAAAAAGGGAAAGTCGCAGAACCAGGTTTTGTAGGAGTACAACCAGGAAGTGGAGTTATAAGGATCCCCCCTGTTTCTGTCTGCCACCAAGTATCAACAATAGGACAGCGCCCTCTCCCAATATTATTGTGATACCATCGCCATGCTTCCGGATTAATAGGTTCACCCACCGAACCCAGCACTCTAAGGGTGGAAAGGTCGTAATTACTAGGGACTTCTTCCCCATGGGACATAAGGGCCCTAATAGCTGTTGGTGCTGTATAAAACTGAGTTACCTTTAGGCGGTCAACCACGTCCCAGAACCTACCGGCATTTGGATATGTGGGAATACCTTCAAACATAACAGTCGTTGCACCATTTGCTAAAGGACCATAGACAATATAAGAATGGCCTGTGACCCATCCTATGTCTGCAGTACACCACCAAATATCTCCATCGTGATAATCAAAAATATATTTATGCGTCAGTGAGGTAAAAACCATATAACCGCCCACATTATGCTGTACACCTTTTGGTTTTCCGGTTGAACCAGATGTATAAAGAATAAAGAGAGGGTCTTCTGCATCCATCTGCTCGGGGTCACAGGTAGGCTCGGCTGTCTTCATCTCATCATGCCACCAGTAATCACGACCTGATATCATTTCTGTTGAAATTTTGGATCCTACACGCTCAACAACTATGCAAGTTTTAACCTCCACCCCTTTTTTTTCTGCTAATTTGATAGCTTCATCTGCATTAACTTTAACGGGGACAGGCTTTTTTCCACGAAAGGATCCATCCGTAGTAATAAGGATGGTACAACTGGAGTCAGTTATTCGATCCGCAAGGGCTGTTGAAGAAAAACCACCAAACACAATTGAGTGTATCGCCCCAATTCTTGCACAGGCTAACATTGCAATAGCTAATTCCGGAACCATCGGCATATAAATAGAGACGCGATCACCTTTTAATACGCCACGTTTTTTCAGAACATTAGAAAAACGGCACACCTCAGAATGCAATTGGTTGTAGGTAAGAGAGCGATTTTCTCCTGGTTCATTGCCTTCCCATAAAATTGCTGTCTGCTCACCTCTTGCCTCAAGGTGGCGATCAATACAATTCATAGTTATATTAGTTTTACCACCTTTAAACCACTCAATAGAAATACGCCCTTTCCGAACATCGTAGTTGAACTGGCGAACGGTATCCCATTTATCAAACCAAACAAACTTCTCAGCCTCCTCTGCCCAAAAAACATCAGGATCATCTAAAGATCGTTGATACTTGTTTTTGTACTCATCCATACTTTTAATGAAAGAGTTGGAAGAAAATATTTCTGGAGGGTTATAGGTTTCACTCATTTAATAAATCTCCTGCACTAGTCATTGTTTACCAGCAATTTTTTCATCGGCACCAATAGAACGGACGGCGCGTGCCGCCTCTGTTAAAGTCCATAATCCATCTGGATGAGTATATTCTCCCGTGCGTAAATTCAGCACAAAAACACGCATGCGCCCACTCACTTGCTGAGCAATCACAGAAAACCCACCACCAGGCGAAAAGCATTCACTTATATGAATATTTTTTTCAAATTTATCTTTAAGGGAATAAGTTTTATTAAACAGAGTGTCCATTTCATCTCGAGAAGGTAATCGCCAATCACTGAATCCAGCAATTTTTGACTCACAAAGGTCCCGTACGTAATCAACACTTTCTTGGTAATTGACCCATTTTTCCATATCATTCATACTGTCAGTACGCATCCACATCAAACGCGTCTTTGTATCAATAACAGTATGCTCTCCAGCCAAAATAAATCGATCCATTTTTAATTGCACTTATTTAATGATTACAAAAAAAATAAAATAACATTTTCACGATAAGATATCAAAAAACGTGTAATAAGTAGAAAATAACCATGGCGTTTCTTTGAATAAATAATAATTAAAATTCCAGAAAAAAATTACAATTAAAAAAAACAAAAGTATTCTATTGGATATACAAACACTATAATCAACCAATTTTTCAGATATTAAAATGGCTTCCCATCAATCTCCACAAATTATCCTGCCTCACCTAAACTGGTCACTAGCTAGACTAAAAGAAGTCATAGAAAAAAAAGATACGGATTATTATAGAGGAGCTGCTCTTCAACGTTTTAGGCTAACCTATGAAGTTGCGCTTAAGGCTATCCGTGCATTCGCAGAGCAAGAAGGAAAAAGTTTTTCCTCTGATGAATCATGTTTTCAGTGGATAGAAGAAAAACAGTGGTTTCAAAAAAAATCTGACTGGATCACAGTGATTCAAAACTACAAGAAAGTAAAAAGTATATCCAAGGAAGAAAAATCCACCGATAACACGTACAAGCAACTGCAAAATTATTATTCCCTATTCTACGACATGAGCATGTCTATGACTTTAGAGCTGAGCAAAAATCTATAAGAACAAAAGTCAATTCTTACAAGTGAATAGTTTTTCTAACCTAACAACCATTCAAACAAAAAATATAAAAAAGCCTAGCAGCAAAAACCGCTAGGCATTTCTAATTTTATTAAATTAACCACTAAACCATGTCTAATTTGATAGCAATTACACTAAAAAATTAATTTTCAATTTTTTAGATTTTCAATGAGAGCCTTCCTCATGGGAATGAGATGAACCTTCCTCGCGCGAATGTTCACTACCCGAACCTCCGCCCGCCATTGGATTACGAGTCGGGCGCCCCAGAGATTCGTTAGCATGCATCAATGCCTTATTGTAATGATCAAGAGCCTCTCTCGCGTGTTTTATGGCCTCACTACCATGCGTCCTTAGATCCTGCCCCGCATCTGGCATTTTCAACCCAAACTCCAGATGCTTTATCATTTCCTCAAGATGCAAGTAACCCTCCTCGCCATGGCCTAATCCAACACTGGCATGCCCACTAGCTTGTGCATGTAACTGTTGTACTCCAACAAAAAATAAAAAACTAAACCAAAGAAAGGTTATAAATATTTTTTTCAACTCAACCATAAATCCTCCAACAGACAAAAATGAATTACTAATGTTTTAATTGGACCCTGCATTAATCATCTGTCAAATGAATAATTCTGTCAATCACCAAGAATTAAAATAAAAAAAGCTCCTGGACATCTAGTCCAAGAGCTTAGCAGTATGGCTTTAGCTTTAACTAGATCTGAGTACGCATAACCTCTTGATAGGCTTCAACAATTTTATTGCGCACTTGCATCGTCAAACGAAAAGCGAGATCAGCTTTGTTAACCGCAATCATCGTTTCGTGAATATTACGTGTCTTTCCAGTCGCAAAATCTTCTATGGCCTTGTCTGCTTCCTTCTGCATGTCATTTACCTTATCCAGAGATTCGGTCAAAGTGTTTGCAAATGAAGCACCCTCCTCTTCGGCGCCGATTTTTTTTATGTCCATTCCCGGAGCACCAACTGCGCCGAGGGCTTTCAAATTACTTTGTATCGTTATATCTTTCATAAACTATTGACTATTATTTGTATCATAAAAAGCATATCGTCTTTTACAGGCTAATCCTAAACGGAGTTTATTGTCAACCACTTAATTACTACAGGTCTTCTCTAAAGCTATTGTTGAGGCAACTCAGTAACAGCACTTCGTACTGTAGAACCACGTTTCATCATGAGTTGGATAAAAGCAGTGTACATAATTTGGTTCTCAGCTAATTTACCCATTTCTTTATCTATATTAACGTTATTTCCATTGGATTTTGAAGGATCCTTTAATTCAAAGGGTAAAGGGTCCAAACCTTTTAAGGCCTCATTTGAAGGCCCAAAATGCTTGCTATTAGTTGATCTTACCTGAAGTTGATTACTGCTTTTAATAACGTCCTGTAATTGTTGCTCAAAATTGATATCATGGGCCTTGAAATCAGGAGTTTCCATGTTACTGATATTAGTTGATAACATCAGATTACGTGCAGACTGAAAGTCCAGACCTTTTTTGAGAACTAGGGGTGTTTGGTCAGAAAATAGTAATTTATCTATCAACATAGTTTTACCTCACCCTTTAAATAGCAATTATTATGCCATACTGCACCTCACCTCACAACTAACCATAAACCACATAAATGGTTATAAATAAATAGATTAAATCTATACATACTCATTACAAAAGAAGTTTAACCAAACACTAATGTGAATATTTTTCCTTACTGCGACCATTTTTTGACGAAATATTGATTTACTGAAACCAAAATATGATTTTTTGTACAACACTTATTTAGCACCAAATATGATAGTGTATATTTTTTACTCAGTTATATGCCCTAAACATGAAAAATGACCTGCAAAAACTAACAGAGCAAATCCAAGCATTTGGAAAAGAAAATCTGCCGGATATCCTGCACTACACAGCTATAGGACTAAAGTCTATCTTTAATTGCCTCATGGTAAGGGTCTACCTAGAAGACCTACATCAAGGTATTCTTATCTGTCAACACATGGCCGACAATAAAAACCCTTATGAACGGCAAATTACTAAATTTATTTCCCCACGCGACTCCATAACCAGCCAAGCTTTTTACGAAAATAAGATCATTCGGTCATGGGAGTTTCCGGAGGGCTTTATTAAGTACAGAAATCCATTTGAAAAAATGTCAGGAATTAAAGCCGCTGTCGTTTTTCCCATTATTCACGAGTTAAGACCTATTGGAGTACTTACTTTAGATTGGGAGAGAGAAGAGCAATTTATATCAAATGAAACCATAGATAAGGTAAGCAATTTTCTTGCTGACATAAGCATGCCTATAGATCGGGCAAAAAAATTCCACCAACAGATATCATTTTCACGGCACCTAGATGTTGCTCGCAAAAAGGAAGCCGCATGGATGATCGTTCGGTCAGCTGTTAAATTAATAGACAAGGTTGCTTTAGCATCAGTGTTTATTCCAGCGTCTTCACAGTTTTCGAAGTTAAACCCCGTCAACCCTACTGATCTAGTCGAAATAATGGCTGTATATTCGAAAAACAAAGAAGATGTTCCTTTATATTTAGATAAGGAAATATTGAGTGTCTTAAATGATGAAAACCTAATCAACCGTATAGTCAAATACAGTAAAAAAAGTGGCTTAGTAATGAGGAAAGAAAACCAAGCACCTATATATATAAAAAATATTTGGGAAGAAAATTTTGAACGCAAAGAAGTGATTAAAAATATAGATATGGTGTCCCTCTACCAAGTTCCAAGGTACAACCACCAAAGTGGTAAGTTTATTTGCTCTGTAAATTATTATACTAATGAGATTCATCAATTCACTCCGATAGAAATACGACTTTTAGATGAACATGCCGTGATGGTTGAGAAAAGCATTTTAAGGGATAGTTCTGAGCATATAGAAATTGAGGTTTTAGGAGAAATTGAAGGGTTGCTTGCAAGCCAGCACGAATCACCATCCTCCTTTCTACATAATATTCTAAACAAAACATCAGAGTTAATTGGCGCAGATAGTGGGAGCATATCCATATTAAAAATTATTGATGGAAAGCCCTGGCTAGTGGTTGAAAACAAGGATGGTAGGCTGATAGGTGCTAAATCACGGGGATGGACAAAAAACAAAATTCCTCCTTTATCAGTTGGAGGGGATGAACTGCCAGACACCCTAAAATCCCTCAACGGATACTGCGCTCACACAGCCCAACCTATTATATACTCCAATGTGCAAGACAAGACCTTAACAAATGGCTTTTATAAAAATCTTTCTCCTGCCATTTCTTCTGAAATGGCTGTTCCTATAATATTCGGGAACAGGGTTATTGGAATTATCAATCAAGATCACTTTCGAAAAAACTATTTTACTGTTGAACACAAGAGAATTGTCCAAATTATCGCTAGTCTCATTAGCCAGAAAGTCAATAATCTAATTCACATACAAGAACTTCAACAGGAAATAACACAACTCCGGCACGAAGTGGAGTATCGAGACCCCAAAGTTTCTTCATATTATTTTGGAAATGTTATTGGGCGAAGCAAAACTATTCATAAGTTAGTAAGCAGAATTAACACCGTCGTAGAATCCGTATGCAACCGCATGTTAAAATGGGATACTGCACAATCCACAGAAACCAACATGGGACTTCCTTCACTCCTAATACATGGAGAGACTGGCACCGGGAAGGAATTTTTTTTTAACAATATATATTCACGCATTACGGAAATTTTCAAACAAATAAATGGTGATGATTGTAAGCTTATTTTGAGAAAAACTAATATTGCTGCATATAGTGGAGAACTCACTTATAGTGAATTATTTGGACACAAAAAAGGTGCTTACACCGGTGCAGAGTTTAATCGCCAAGGTATTCTGGAAGAAGCCAACGGAGGAGTAGTATTTCTTGACGAAATTGGCGACGCCGACCCAAAAACTCAAGTTCAACTACTTCGATTCCTAGATACTGGAGTATTTATGCGTCTAGGTGAAAACCAACCTAGATATTCGCGTATTTTCCTTATAGCAGCGACTAATAAAAATTTACGTATAGAAATTAATGAAGGACGTTTTCGTGAAGACCTTTACCAGCGATTAAACGCATTAAACTTTCGCATCCCTACCCTTAACGAGAGGCAAGAGGACATATCAGACCTAGCAACACATTTTTTAGGAATACTTTTTCAAGCCTATAAGAAAGAAAATGCAAACGAAGCCTTCCCAAAAATAGAAACACAGGCTATAGAATACCTAACCAACCATAATTATCGGGGTAACGTACGAGAATTAAAAAATATTCTTATGAGAGCAATGATGTTTCGTCAAGGTTCATTAATCAGCCTAAAAAATGTCATTGAAGCGTGCCGATCTGAATCACCTGAGGGTTCCGATGCCCTAAAACAAACAGTTAATCACATCGATTCAATATTAAAAATACTGGAAGCTGGTGAAGGGGATTTTTGGTCTCAAGTACATAAGCCCTTCAAAGAAAATATCATCACAAAGGGCACCGTGAAAAATTTAATACAAACTGCCCGAAATCGCTACCAAGCAAACCTTCCAGGACTAGCAATAAAATTAGGCGTATGTACCAGAGACTATCAAAGCAACTCCGAAGAATTAAAAAAATTCACCAGCTTTAAAAATTTTCTCTATAAAACTATAAAGATTAGCGATTCTAATTAAACTATTACAACTAAAAAAGTAGACGGCAAAAGGAATAATTGATAAAATTTAAGATTAATATAGTCCCCTTTTATGCCTCTCTAACTGGTTTTCAGTCCACAGGCAATTACCCAAATTAATATTTAATCCAAATAATATTTTTATAATTCATACAATCAAGAATGACTCATTCAAAACAAGGAGCACATTAGATGACCACAGCACTCGTTGCCGAAAAATATAAAATTAAAGACATATCACTTGCGGATTGGGGTCGACAAGAAATAATACTTGCTGAGAATGAAATGCCGGGCCTTATGGCCCTACGAAAAAAATATGGTAAATCTAAGCCCCTTAAAGGCGCTCGAATAGCGGGCTCACTGCACATGACAATTCAAACTGCCGTCCTCATCGAAACCCTCATTGAATTAGGGGCAGAAATTCGCTGGGCATCATGTAATATTTTTTCTACTCAAGATCATGCAGCTGCAGCAATAGCTAAAAATGGCATCCCTGTTTTTGCCTGGAAAGGTGAAACTGAAGATGAGTATTGGTGGTGTACGGGCCAGACTTTATTGTTTAAAGGTGGCCCTAATATGATCCTCGATGACGGCGGCGATCTCACTGCTTACGTGCATGAAAAACACCCAGAGTTACTCTCAAACATTCAAGGTATTTCTGAAGAAACCACCACTGGCGTTCATCACTTGTATAAAATGATAGAAGAAAAAACTCTAAAAGTACCAGCTATGAATGTAAATGACTCTGTTACAAAATCTAAATTTGATAACTTGTATGGTTGCCGTGAATCTCTCGCTGATGGAATTAAACGCGCTACCGATATTATGATAGCAGGAAAAGTTGTAGTCGTTGCCGGATACGGTGATGTTGGCAAAGGGTGTGCAAAGTCAATGAAGGATCTGGGTGCACGTGTAATCATTACGGAAATTGATCCTATCTGTGCTTTGCAAGCTGCTATGGAAGGCTACGAGATTACAACAATGGAAGAAGCAGTCAAAGAGGGAAATATTTTTGTTACAACTACGGGGTGTAGTGACATTATTCGCATCGAGCATATGGAAGCGATGAAAAATGACGCTATTATCTGTAATATAGGTCACTTTGATGTCGAAATTCAGGTGGAAACGCTAAATAATTATCCAGACATTACAAAAATAGAAATCAAACCACAGGTAGATAAATACACCTTTGCAGACGGGCGTAGTATTATTCTGTTAGCGGAAGGTAGGTTGGTCAATCTCGGTTGTGCGACAGGACACCCATCTTTTGTGATGTCTAATTCGTTCACAAATCAAGTACTAGCACAAATAGAATTATTTAATGAAAAGTATGAAGTTGGCGTTTATACTCTACCCAAAGAACTTGATGAAGAAGTTGCACGGTTACACTTGGATAAACTTGGTGTTAAACTTACTCGCCTGACGCCTGAGCAAGCCAACTACTTAAATTTACCAGCCGACGGGCCATACAAACCAGATCATTATCGCTATTAAAATATAAAAAAATGGTGTTCCCCTTAAACGAAGGAACACCATTTTTAAGACCCAATGAGTATATAAGTCCAACTTAAGATTGTTACTTCTTTCTTCCGTTCTGGTGATTTTTATATAAACGTCAAAAAATATTACTTTTCCTTAAAAACTCTTCTATCCATGGAATAATTTCATCGCTTGCATCCTCTACAATCAAATGTCCAGCGTTGCAAACCTCGTGAACTTCAGCCCTCGGAAAAATTTCACGCCACTTATTTAAAAATTTATCGTTAAAGCAAAAGTCTTCGCTACCCCATATGATTAAAATCGGATACCCGTCAAACTGTTTTAGGTTTCTTTCGATGTACTGAATTACAGAATAGCTTGGTACCGTTTGCTCCATTGGAATATCTTGAACGAATTTTAAGTTTGCAATACGATTTTCAAACGTATCATAAGGAGCTAAGTACCCTGCCACTATATTTTGCGTCAAACGATTTTGGCGTTTTAACCCAAACCTTAATACTCCTCTAACAAAAAGGTTTAAGTATCGAATTAAAATAGTGCCCAATAATGGCATTCGACACAAACCAATTCGAAGTGGAATATCTCTTAGCAAAAATGCTGCCGTATTAAACAGAACCAGTCTTTTAATTAGCTCTGGTTTACGAACAGCTAATCCCATGCCAATGGCCCCACCCCAGTCGTGCAACACCAATGTAATATTTTTCAAACCGAGAAAATCCACGAGCTTTTCAAGGTTATCTATATGTGTAGTGAGCGTATAGTTATAATCCTGCGGCTTGTCAGAAAAACCACACCCAATATGGTCTGGCACAACACATCGATAGCGTCCTTGAAAATTTTGTATTAGACTACGATAATAAAAGGACCAAGTGGGGTTTCCATGCAGAAAAAGTAACACCTCACCTTCTCCCTCATCAAGATAGTGAAGCTTATACGGGCTGAGATCAAAGTAAAGCGAAGTAAAGGGATACAAATCCTTAAAAGAATTAAAGTTATTTACCACTCTGCACCCAGCATAAGACAATTAAGCCCGCTCCCTATCCCGAGTAAAGCTACCCGGTCACCACTTTTCAAAAAGCCACTTTCTGCTCCTAACGCAAATGTTGAAGGAAGTGAAGCAGCCCCTGTATTTCCCAAGTATTCTAGCGTTGAGAAATCTTTTTCTAATTCAAGAGATAATGTTTCATAGAGAAGCTTACGATGTGCATGCCCTACCTGATGGCAAAAAACACGGTTCACATCATTATTACCCCACCCAAGAATTTCTTTTGCATAATCCCATGTCTGCCCAGCAAGCCTACAACCTTCTCGCATCATAGTTTCGGCATCCGTTTTCATAAGAGGTGACCAATTAGTAACTCCTGTTTTCGACTCATCGTTACCACGACACAATTTATTAAATTGGCTTGCTGCTTGACTGTAACCACCCAGTAAACGATGTTTATGCTTTGACAAGTCTTTATGAACAAGGAGAACTCCAACAGCAGCAGATGCGATGGTAAGAGAAGCAAAGGACGACTTGATTTCATTTCGTGTAAGTTCAGGCTTGTTAAGCAAGGATTTAATCGTGGCATCAACCAATGGACCTCCATTTTCACCAGCGACTACTAACCCTGCTCGAATCTGTCCAAGTTCAATCATATTAGCGACATGGACCATGCCATTAAGAACACCTAAACAGGCATTAGATATATCAAAAACCAGAGTGTTTGTGCGTAGACCAAGGTTATAGTGGACAAGCGAGGCAGTTGCAGGTTCTAAAAAATCACGACATACGGACGCATTTATTAAACAACCGATTTCCACTCTATCAATTCCAGAATTCAAAATCGCTAGTTCCCCTGCTTTTGAGGCAACCTGACTAGGGCAAACACCCTTGTCCCAAAATCGGCGCTCTTTAATCCCGGTCATCATTTCAAGTCTACCAAACGGTAGCTTTAAACGATCGTAAACTGGAGCTAAACGTTTTTCAAGATCATCAGAGGAAACAATATTCTTAGGAAGGTGATAAGCTAATCCTTCAATATATACATTTTTGAATCGCACAATTTAAACATCCTTAAATATATTAAAGTCCGATAACCTATCTCATTTGCATTTCGTAGTATTTCTTATACAACCCTGAACTGGAAATAAGTTTTTCATGGGTACCAACCTCAACAATCTCACCCTTATCTAGAACAATGATCGAATGAGCATGCGAAATAGTTGATAGACGGTGAGCAATCATAAAGGTAGTTCGATGCTTCATTAAATTATGTAAAGCATTCTGCACAGATTTTTCAGACTCGGAATCTAATGCAGAAGTAGCTTCATCAAGCACAAGAATAGGAGCATTTCGAAGAATTGCTCTGGCAATAGAAATTCGTTGTCGCTGGCCGCCAGAAAGCTTAACCCCACGCTCCCCAATAACAGTGCTGTAGCCATCCTCAAAATCTCTCACAAAAGAATCTACATGGGCCGCCTTAGACGCACGAAGAATGTCATCTTCGGATGCATTGGGTCTTCCATAGGCAATATTTTTCCTAACGGTATCATTAAAAAGAAATGTTTCCTGTGACACAAGCGCCAAGTTACTCCTTAAAGATTTTAGTGTGTAGTCTTTAATATTAATTCCATCAATTAAAATATTACCCGCAGAAGGATCATGAAAACGAAATAAAAGATCTACCAATGTCGTTTTACCAGCACCACTCATACCAACGATGGCAAGAATTTTTGTTTTATCCAATCTTACATTAATTTCATTTAAAACAGCGGTACTTCTAGAAGGGTACTTAAATGAAACGTTTTCAAATGAAATAGCGTGACTAAAATTAGCTAGCTCTTTAACTCCTTCTTTGATTTTTTCCTCTTTCAAATCAAGGATCGAGAAAACTCTTTCAGCGCAAGCAAGAGAAATCTGAAAAGTTGCGTACAATTTAAAAAGCAGCCGTAAAGGTGCGTACATCATAAAAAGACCAACAATAAAAGCAATAAAGGTACCCTGGCTTACTTTATCCATTAAAACCTGATGACCACCATACCAAAGAATAAACGATGCACCCATTACACCCAAAAGCTCAAGGAATGGTGAAGTGATTTCAATATATTTGACATTTTTTTTCATAACTCGAAGAAAATTCTCACTATAGCTATTAAATTTTTGCTCTTCCATAGCTTCCATGCCAAAGGCACGCACGACTTTTACACCAGAAAATGATTCGAGAATAGTGCCGCTAAGATCTGCGAGGATTTCTTGTCCCTTATGACTCAACTTCTTCAACTTCCTCGCTATATTGCCTATGGGTAAAATCATAATCGGAAATATTAAAATTGAAATAATTGCCCAATCCCATTTAAGATAAAAAATCCACCCCAATAACGCGATCAGAGTAATCGAGTTCTGGATTAGCTCTTTTATTGAACGAGTAATTGTTGACTGCATAGTATTGACATCATTCATGATTCTTGACATCAATTGACCAGTTTCATTGTCTTCAAAGAAGATAAATGGAAGTTTATGAATATGAGAAAATAGTTGTTCTCTAACACGGACAACTAACTCCCAAGAGATCCCCAAGATGATAATGTTCTGTGCGTACACTAAGCCTGCTTTAATGGAGTAAAGAATAACAAGTGCAATCGGTATTGCCTTGAGCATAAAAAAATCTTTCTGCACAAAAATATCATCAAATGTTTTTTGAATAAGAGGAACAGGGGAGCTTGCAATCACGCCAACAACTACTGAAAACAGAATCGCTAAAGAAAGTTTTTTCCTATAAGGCTTTAAAAAACCGAATAATCTTTTATAGAGATTAATATTCATTCGACAGGACGTATGTTGGGAAATGATTTCTAATAGAAAAAGCCCCCAGACATTGAAAGCTAATCAACACCGTAGGGGCTATTATAGTACGTTAATGGTGGGCAATTGTTTCTAACAGAGTAAGAAAAACAACCTCTCTAATATTCATTCTCAATAGACCAAAGTTCTTACTCTAAGCATCAACCTTTTTCGGTAAAAAATCTTCTAAGGTTGCTCCATTAGCAATTGCTTCTTCCATCATCTTAACGGAATCTTTAATACCAGCCTCACAAACTTCTAAGGTAATTTCCTTAATATCATTGGAACGTGCATATAACATTACTCTATTCCTAGTATTATCGCGCATAAAACCTTTAGGAACAAGTTCTAACCTATTATTTGCCTTTTCAGTCCATTTAAAATCTGTAACCTTTGGCTCATTATCCTCCATATAGTTCTCTAGAGCTTTGTTTTCCTCTGGTTTTTTAACAATTCTCTCATTTAATATCT
>JAPYPK010000119.1 GCA_029937655.1 Nitrospinaceae bacterium | reverse complement strand
GCTATTGGAGCACTTCAAGCCGTCGGATCAATTGTTAATGTTGAAAAAGCTCCTTTTTTAAGTGCTTTATTGGGTGAATGGGCGGGAACACTAGTTCTTATGGTCGGAATGGGAGTAGGATTAGCAGCTGTCCTCGGAACGGCTCGGTTTCTTTATAACTGGAGCTTAAAGCCCATGATATACATGGCTCTCGTCCCCACTATTGGTCTGACTGTATATTGCATGCAAAATCCAGAACTAGCCAAAATCCTTGGTCTTGCTTGGGACTGTGGAGCGGTTACGACAGGTCCAGTAACAGTTCCTCTTGTACTTGCACTCGGAATAGGCATTGCTGCCTCGGGCGGCAAGGGCGAATCATCACTTTCCGGATTTGGGATTGTCACCCTTGCATCCCTATTTCCTATTATTGCTGTGTTGTGTCTTGCAGTCTACGTTTCTACAGTAACCACGCCGGAAGCAATAATTGCCGCGGCTAAGGCTTCCACAGCAATCGTATCTGTTCCTCTTTGGCACGAATTAACACCATGGGCGGAAATAAAAGGGGGCGCGCAAGCAATTATACCATTAGTAATATTTCTATTTTTAGTACTTAAGCTTGTCTTAAGAGAGAAAGTTCAAGAGGCAGGTATTCTCACATATGGTCTAATCCTTTGTGTAACAGGTATGATGATTTTTAATGTGGGGCTAAGTTACGGTCTAGCCAAGTTAGGAGAACAGTCAGGCAGTATGGTTCCAGCCGCATTTAATGCTATTCCTGCAGTTGCCGGCTCTCCTTTGTACACTTATGCCCTGGGCATATTTATCGCCGGTATGTTTGCCTGGTTATTGGGATTTGGAGCTACCTTAGCTGAGCCGGCGCTGAACGCGCTAGGACAAACGGTTGAAACTTTAACCAACGGATCCTTCAAAAAAAACACTCTAATGATGGCTGTTTCCATCGGTGTAGGATTTGGATTGACCTTAGGTGTAATGAAAATAATATTTGAATGGCCTATAGCCTACATGGTTATTATTGGATACACGATTGGAATTGTATTAACTGCTCTTTCTTCTGAAGAGTTTGTAAACGTTGCCTGGGATAGCGCGGGTGTTACAACCGGACCAATTACAGTGCCTCTAGTTTTGGCAATGGGATTGGGTTTTGGGAACGCCGTAGAGGCAGTTGAGGGATTCGGTATTCTTTCCATGGCCTCCATATGCCCTATCGTATCGGTTTTAATCACCGGACTATGGGTTCAGAGGGGATCAAAAAATAAATCTGCTGCTTAATAAGGGGGTAAAAAAAGATGGCCCAAAGGGAAATCACCGTACTCAAGGATGTAGCTTTGATAACCTGTGTTGTTCAACGTGGAGCAGCAGAACCAATTATAAACGCTGCGCGGGAAGCAGGAGCTCAAGGGGCAACAGTTAATTATGGCAAAGGAATGGGAATACGAGAGCGACTTGGAGTATTGGGAGTGGCCGTCGAGGTAGAAAAGGAAGTAATACAGATATTGGTTTCCTCTGAACAAGTTGATAGAGTTTTTGAGAGGATGTACCTTGCCGGGAAGTTGGATACTCCTGGAATGGGAATCGCTTATATCACTCCGTTGGATAAAGCGGCCACCTACATTCCACCTGAGGTTCTAGCAAAGGTCTCAGCAGGGTAACTGAATAAACTCGTCCCGAATATAAATATCTGGAGTGTTAAACCATGGAAAAAAATACAAATTCGAAACTAATCACAGGTTTTCTCCCTCATGGAACAGGAGTTTCCATGATTAAGCTTTTGAAGCAAGAAACTGGTATTTGCACCGGAAATATAAATAGTAGCCGTGGCACAGGAAGTTCAGCAGGCGCAAGCGATTTTGATAACTGGGTAGAGGTGGATGTTCTTGATGTTGTTGTCAACGCAGATCGTGCTGACGAAGTTTTCAATTTCATCTATGAAAAAGCTGGTATTGGAGAAGGAAATCACGGCTTCATCATTCAACAAAACCTAGTAATGTCTACAAAGTTTTCACTTCCTGACCTACCGGTGGAAGAGTAACACCGTTTAGTTATACCTAATCCCCGTAAATATTTTCATCCTCTCCTCCATCCCCTGCCTGCAATGAGTATATCTGGGCCAAAAGAGAGAATGTTGACTTCGATATCAAGTCAGAATCATTTATATAGAACCAAAAATTTCTATAAAAAATCAATAGGTTTACATCTTCGGGTGGTTTCGGACTGCTATGGATGCGAAGTAATTCTCCTGTAACCTCTGCCCAATCGAACACCTCTCCTTCATCTGTTTTAGTTACAGTAACCCTCCCCTCCACAATATCCTTCTTAGGAACTTCAACAGCCTCTGACAAATAGAACATAACCCCTAATAAAGACCGAGTAACGATATCAATGGATTGTTTGGCTTTTACACTGGGGACGCCAAAGGCAAAACTTGTTTGCCCCATAGGCGCATTGATTAAGCGGGCAAACTGGCTTGCAGGTTGTGAATTTTTAAAGGCCTCTGATATTTGAATTACCAGTTGGGGTTCTCCATCGCTAACTCGATACACTAGATCAAGAGCCCCTTGTGATTGTAGTTGACCTAAAAACTTAGCTGCTTTGAAAAACTTCCCTGTCTTGGGTGCAATTTTTGGGGTAGGACCTGAAGCACCTGGCGCGTTTTTAAGTTTATCGATGCGCTGCAAACATACCTTAAACACTCTCTCGATACTCCACCCTGAATGAAATAAAAGGACTATGGTCTTCAATGAAATGGCTGTCAGGACACCCTTCACGAAGTCCTCCCCGTGTAATGGAGAATAACTGATGGTTGGGCTTTCTTCCACAAAGGTACCAGCATCTGGGGTAAAAATCCCCTTGGCGCCTGCCTGTAGTTGGGTGCTTATACCAAAGTTTTTATGAAAAGTGAACTGGGAGGCAATACTGTGTACTTCCATAAAAAGAGGGGTGTCGTGGTACTTCAGACGAACCAAATTAAGAAGAAGTTGTTCGTCATTGGTTTTCTGAATAGCCTGGTTGTATTGGCTTCTTTCACTTTTTAAAAATACAGGTCCAAACTTTATACATCCAAAAAAAACACTACTTGAAATGACCAGCAGCAACCCGGCTGAATATTTAAATTGTAATAACTTTGTAAGAGAGGCCATTTATAAAAAGAAATAGTTGTAACTCCAAAAACTACCTTTTAGAGATTAGTAAATACTTGACTGCAATAGGTTTCGTAAGCTAGGAACCCACTCCAATTGTCAGAACTGGGCTCGTGCTCTTAATTGATCCTGATTGCAATGCATATATTTGTGTTAAAAGTGAAAATGTGGACTTGGAACTCAAGTCTGAATCGTCAATATAAAACCAAGTGTTCCTGTAGAAGATGCGAACCGCGGACAGCAGTGGTTCCTCGTTAGAAGACCGGATCATTAGTAAATCACCGGTAACATGGGACCAATCAAAACTATCACCGATGGGGGTTTTTGTTAGGGTAACCTTACCCTTAAGCACATCTCTCTTAGGAACTTCAGTCGAATGAGATAGGTAGAACATGATACCAAGGAAAGACCTTGGAACAATCCTTAGATGATCTTCCTGCTCAGGGGTTGGGAAATGACTTAAGACATACATGCTTTTTCCAGGGGGAGCATTTATAGTACGAGCAAACTCTAGGGCAGATTTAGAGTTTTTGGATTCGTTTAAAATCTCCAACACCATCTGTGGCTGTCCATTTACTTCTTGGTAGTTTATGCGAAGAGCATCTTGGTCATCTAATTCCTGCAAATATTTTATAGCCTTTAAAAATTCTTTATATCGTGGGGCTAGTTTAGGAGTTGGCCCAGAAGCGCCTGGTGCGTTTTCAAGTCCACCTAGTAATTGACAGGAAACCCTGAATACTCTTTCAATACTCCAACCGGAATGAAACAAAAGTGTTATCGTTTTAAGAGGCAAGGATGACAAAATATGTTTCACGAAACTATCACCCTGTAATGGCGTATAGTTAACGGTGGGTTTCTCTTCGTAAGAGGTACTCACTCCCAAGTTAAAGATGTCCTCAATCATGCTCTCAAGTTGTGCGGTAATACTAGCTTTTTTTTTCAATCTAAACTGCGATGCCACATTACCAACCTCTAAGAAAAAAGGGGTATCGCGATATTTAAGCCTTACGAGGTTCAATAGAAGCTGTTCATCATTAGTCTTTTGAATGGCCATATTATATTTACTTCTCTCGCTTTTTAATGATATGGGACCGTAATTCAAACATCCGATAGGCCCAAGGGCTAAAAGAGCAAGCAATAGAAAATAAGTGATCCTCGATTGGACTAAAAAAATTAAAGTGGCCATTATCTGGTAAGTATTGATTAAAAGGTAAGGAGGTTCTTAGGATTCGTTATCGATATTTCTAAATA
>JAPYPK010000118.1 GCA_029937655.1 Nitrospinaceae bacterium | reverse complement strand
AAATATTCAGTCAGGTTTTCTGGCTCCTGGATCGATCTACTTCCTGCGCCTTCCCACAAAAATAAAATGCAGTGGCTAGTGCAGGTTTCGTCCCCAGTTACAGCGGCGGGTCCGCGACGGATTCTAACCGTCTTCCCTATTACTGAATAATAAAACATTTAAATACAGTGACGAATGTTATCAGAAGCACTTGAATTGTCAATAGAGTAAAAATTTTTAAAAACTCATCAAACTAATTTACTGAGGAAAAACAGAGGAGGGGCTTATTTTGCATAGGTTTGTGTTTATGTTTGAGGTCAAGAATTAAAGAAATCACACAACTCCTTGAGGTTTTCTGCGTTGAGTTCATGACCCTGAGGAGTTTCTCTCAGCGTTGGACTATGTCCATTATTTTTCATCTCTTCAAGTGCGTGTTCGGCAAGAAACGATGGGACCACATCATCATTGGTTCCAAAAATTCCTAGAATAGGGACCGACGAGTCAGTTTCTGTTTCTTGTTCTGGGATTTCGGGAAGAAAACCACAGACCGATGCAACCTTGTATAAAGAATGTGTTCCCATCAAGGTTAAGACTAGTGCAGCTGCCCCACCTTGCGAGAACCCCCAGAGGCAATTACGAGTTTCAAGACTTTCAAACCTGTTGTTCAAATGATCCTGAGCCATGCTGATTATATTAGATGAAAATTTCAAAAAATCATTCACGGAATCTTTTTGTTTAGGGCCATCTACCCACCAGCTCCAGCGACCTTCTCCAGCATCGACAGGGCCCTCGGGAAATAGCATGAAGGTATTTTTTAGTTTCAGTCGGTTTCCGTGTATCAGCATATTTTCCGGTGTGGATTCTGCACCATGAAAACCGACTAGAATGTTAATAGGTGACTTTGGATTTAGGGAACCTTCTCCTAAAATCACCTTCTTGTTGTTCCACTCTGTAGTTTTGTAGTTCAAAGACATTAATTCTTTTCTTTCTGGGTCTTACGTACTATTTCTTTTGCAAAGATAATAGCTTGGGATCGTGTGTTGATGATTCCCAAGACACGCGCTTCTTCAACTTTATAAAGTATGGTAGCAAAAGTTGGGCTAGGTTTAATTTTAAATATATCTTGAATATCATTTCCATTTAAAAGGGGTTTTTTTTTCTTGGCAGGAAGGTAGGTTTTGAAAAAAAAGTCTAAAATATTTCGTGCCGCCATTGCTTTAGGATCAGTTTGCCATTCCTTCTGTGTTGGTAGGTCGATGCGATTTGCAAGGTGGAGGTATAACCCAGGAACCAGACCTTGCTCATTTTGATGTACGAATTGATAAAGTTTGGATCTGCTGGAGTGGTTGTCTGCAAAGTTCAACTTTGAGCTAGTAACGGAATGCGAGCAAGAAATCATTGCCTCAATAAAATCAATCTCTGCGTTTGAGGCCCGGAGTTCGGCAAGTATCTTGCCGGGATTAGTTTTCCTGTTTGGTTTTCGATTGCTACTTATTTGCTTTGTGGAAGGTTTTTTGGCCAATGGATAGAGGATGGATCCGAGTCTTATTAATTGCGGTTCTTTTAGAAGGGCCTTTTTTATTTCCGTAAGTGGTTTGGCCCCTATTTGCTTTGGGTTTGTGATTAGGTTTTCCATGTGATCCATTATTCTTAAACAAGACGGTGCCTTTTCGTTTTTGTAGAATTCGGGGAAGATACTTTTCAATAATCCGCTGTCATCCATTGCCTGGATTGATGGACTGGATTTTTTAGTGTTGAGTAAAAGGTTGAGTTCGTTCCATATTCTCTCAGGTGATACTCGGTTAATTTCAGGACTTAGATTTTTTATTTTTTTTAGAGTGTTGCTTTCGATTTGAAATTCAAGGACGCTCATAAAACGAAAGGCGCGAAGCATTCGCAGTGGATCTTTTAAAAATATAGACCCAGGGAGAACACGGATGACTTTATTTTTTATGTCATCTTTCCCGTTGTGAGGATCAATGTACTTTTTAGTTCCTTTGATAAAGTTTGGAAGAGAAACTGCCAAGGCATTGATTGAAAAATCGCGTTGTTTCAAGTCAGATTCGATGGTATTCCCCTGTAGTTCAGAGAAGTCAAAATACACATTTTTTTTGATGACAACCCGGAACGTTTCTCGTCCTGGTGTAGTGTCTAGTGGGACAAGAGCAGACTTTGTGCTATATGCGTATTGCTTAGCTAGACTGGAAGCTCCGCTAACAGCAAAGTCGATGTCGGAGCATTGGCGGCCTAATATAAGATCTCTTAGGGTGCCCCCAACAACATAGAGTTTTGATTTTTGTAACTTGTTCAGTCGTAGGAGACTTTGAAGGTGGTTTTCGATCATTTTTTTAACACGACTGGCCAAGATGTTGGTGGGAGTTGTCAGGTTTGGCGAGGCAAACTAAGCATCCCAGCCTGAATTAAGACGAACTTGTTTTGAAACAAAAATCCTTCCGTCTTCCTTTACCAGGTGAAGGTCGGTGTTGGTCAATGTCCCAATGATTTGTTGAAGGTTTTCTGAGGGTTTGCTTTGTGGATTTTTTATGAGGAACGGAACCATGTCTTCAGCAGATTCTCTAACTCCGTCGCTTTCGACAATATATCCAATATATTTCAGTTCTATCTCCAGGTATTTTTTTACCAGGTTGACCAGGTTATTTCCTGCTAGTAAATCTTTTTTACTGCGGACTCGGTTTATGATGATTGAAGGTTTGAACTCATTGATTATTTGATCGAGTTTCTCAATTTGCGTTTCGTCAACTTTTTTAATATTTTCTCTCAGTGTAGAAACTGTGTAGGTTTCTAAGTCTGTTTTGGATGGTTTCGAGTGGTCTACCAACTTTTGTAGTGCGGAAAGGTTTTTCAGTTGTCTACTCAATCGCCTGAATAGTGCAGAACGAATAAAGCTGAAAGTTTTCATGACTGATGTTGTTTCAGGGGAACTCATCACGATGCCTTGTGGGCTTATATTAAAAAAATCAAGCACATTGAAGCTCGTACCCGGTCCTAAATCCAGGATAACGGTATCTGCATCAAGTTTTTTTATGAAAGATATTATTTTTTTTACCCGTTCCGAATCGATATTTGCGCTTCCGGGGTTATCTCCGGCACTACTTATAAACTTAAGATTGCTTATACCGGTTTCTATTAACAATGAACTCGGAGTTGTGTTGTTGACGAATAAATCCTGAAATCCATACAGAGGGTGGCTGATACCAAGTAGAGCGTGTAAATTTGAAGCACCAAAATCACCATCCATAAGAACAACCTTTTGCCCGCTAAGCGCTATCCCGACGGCAAGATTGGTGGATACCACACTTTTCCCAATACCTCCTTTGCCTCCACCTATTGGAATGATGTTCACTGTTGTCGCCATGGCTGCTTAGATTTCATTTTTATACTTGGTAATGGGGGTGTTTTTTCTGTTATGCGTCGGTACTCTTGCTTTTTTGTCGCGCAATAAAGATAAATGATTCTAGTTGACGTAAATATTCCTTGTTCGACCGTGATTTTCGTTTGCTTTTATAACTCACCTTGGCGGGTTGATAATTCCCTTGTTTTTTTCGGAGGGTCTCGGTCGGGGCAGCTTCCTCTGTTGTTTCGGGCTCTTGTTCTAGGGACTGAAAGCGAGTCTCCAGTTCAGATTGGAAAGTTTTTAGTCTGCTAACCAGGGCATCTGTTTTTGCTGAAACTGAAGAATCTAGCATGCTATTTAGTAATGGGCCAGCAGAAGGTGCTTCTGAGTCTGACCTTGACGATTCAGTGGCTATCGTTTGTAACACTGGTTTTGGTTCATGCGAAGATTCTACATCTTCTAAGGTTAGTTCAACACGTTTAGGGATGGGAGGTGAGGATTTGGTCTCAGATGCTGAGAGACCAGCGGTTGCCTCATCAAATTCTAATGGCTTTGCCTCTAGTGTACTTGGAACACTAGCGGTAGAAGCTTCCACTTGAGAGGTGCTCAACTCTTCTTCTTCAATAAGTTCAGCGAGTTCATCGATCCCAATATTTGAAGATTCCTCAGATATTGATTCGGTTGTTGGGTCAATGTCTAAGGTTATTTTATCTCCCGATGCTAATGTTTCATCTGTTTGATTAGCATCTAAAACTGTTTCTTTTTCTTCGATGAGTTCGGCGAGTTCATCGATACCCATATTTGAAGACTCTTCAGTGGTTTCGTCTTTTGAAATAGCTTCTTCTATAATTTGATTGGCAAGTGCATCAATGTCTGCAGATACTTTAGTTGTCGTCTCGGTTACCTGATCAACACTTGTAGCTATTGCCTCTTTTGGTACAGGTTCAGTGGAGAGGTTTTCATTCGACTCAGGAAGAGCTTCGTTCTCCGAGGAAACCGCAGTCTGCTTATCTGTTTGGAATGGTTTAGAAATATAATCATAAAGTTCATCCCACTCCTCGACGGTGGTTTCCCA
>JAPYPK010000117.1 GCA_029937655.1 Nitrospinaceae bacterium | reverse complement strand
TGTACATTGGGACTAGTTGAAATTCCCAGAAAAAATAGAAAAGAAACATATCAAGTGAGATAAAGACGCCTAGCATTCCTGTAGATAAAGCAAGAAAAGCCATCATGTACTCGCGTATATTTTTCGTAACTCCCCAGGAGGCTATGATAGAGATCATAGTCAGAAATGTCGTCATTATATATAAGAGGAGAGAAATTCCGTCTAACCCCACATGATAACTTATTCCCCAAGATGATATCCAGGGAACACTGTATTCAAATTGCATTTCGTGGGTTGTTGAATCAAAATTTGTCCATAGGAAAATGGATAAAACGAAGTCGGCGACTGCAAAGGCGAGGGCGGTCTGCTTTATGGCCCCTTCTTCATCTCGAGGAATAAGTGTTAAGAGGATTGCGCCTACGAGAGGTAAAAATGTCAAAAATGTTAGAAACATATTTAAATTCTAAATGGAGAAAATCAATAATCCGATAAAACCCACAACCATGAATAAAGCGTAATTTCGAACAAAACCAGATTGAAAATTTATCGTTTGTTTACTAATCCATCCTAAGATTTTAGCTGTGCCATTGACAGCTCCGTCTATCCCTTTTGCATCACATTCTTTCCAAAGAAGATGTGAGCCTTCTACCGTTGGATTAACAATATACTCGTCGTAAAACTCATCCACCTCATATTTGTTTTTTACTAAATCGTATCCCCACTGGCCTTCGGTCAATGAGTCAGGGAGTTCTGGTTTCTTGATATAGCAAACGTATGCCCCAAAAATACCAGCAACCGCTATGCTCAATGACAGTAACATTAATGCTATCTCTATCCATATATTATGACCTTCTTCAGGCGTTAATAGATGGGACCAAGAAGGTGCGTGTTTTCCCTGTTCATGAAGCAAGTGTGCAGAATGATCAAGAGCGGAAGCCATGTCAAAATGAAACACTGGTTCAAGCCAATTGTGTAAAATATGCCAGCCATGGAAAAGGGGAATACCCAATGCCCCACCAAAGAAAGCAAGTCCCGCCAAAATAACTAATGGCATTGTCATGATCTTTGGGGATTCGTGCGGATGAACATGAGGGTCAACTTTTGATTCACCAAAAAATGTCATAAAAACAAGACGAAACATGTAAAAAGCAGTAAGCAGTGCACCCGTGATGCCCATACCCCAAAGAATCACATTGCCGTCCATCAGGGCGTGGTAAAGAATTTCATCCTTACTGAAGAATCCTGATAACGGAAAAATCCCTGCTATAGCGAGAGTGGAAATAAAAAAGGTCACAAATGTAATGGGCATGTGATTTTTCAAAGCGCCCATCTTCCTCATATCCTGTTCTCCATGTAAACCATGAATTACACTTCCAGATCCCAGAAAAAGGCAGGCCTTAAAAAAAGCATGTGTGACCATATGAAAGATGGCGGCTGTATAGGCACCAACACCAACAGCGAGGAACATATAACCGATTTGGCTAACAGTGGAGTATGCGAGTACGCGTTTGATATCAAATTGAGTCATCCCTATGGTGGCGGCAAATATTGCGGTACCAGCACCAACAAAAGCGACTGTCGACATTGAAAGTGGCGCTAAGGCGAACAGTGCATTACAACGAACGACCATATATACCCCGGCAGTAACCATGGTTGCTGCGTGAATAAGAGCAGACACCGGTGTTGGGCCTTCCATTGCATCTGGTAGCCAAGTATAAAGTGGAATTTGAGCAGATTTACCACAAGCTCCGATAAACAACAACATGGTAATAATAGTTACCGCTTCACCGTCATAAATAAGTTTTTCTGGAGCTGCATGGAATACAGTTGTAAAATCGATGGAGCCAAAAATACTAAAAATGTACATTACCGCAAGTAGAAAGGCAAAATCCCCCACGCGATTCATAACGAAGGCCTTTGTTCCTGCATCACAGGCTGATTTTTTTTCAAAATAATACCCGATTAAAAAATACGAGCAACAGCCAACACCTTCCCAACCAATAAACATTATAAGAAAATTGTTCCCCATGATTAATAACAACATTGAGCACATGAACAAATTCATGTAAGCAAAGAACCGGTAGAAGCTATATTCCTCATGCATATATCCTATGGAGTACACATGTATGAGAAAACCGACTCCGGTTACAAAAAGCATCATCGTCATTGACAGTGGGTCAACTTGAAATCCAAACTCTGCTGTGAAGTCGCCAGCTGCCATCCAGGTAAAGAGCACTTGTTCAAAAACACGTTCCTCGGCAGGAGTCATCACTAAGCCAATGAATATAATCAAGGTGGTTAGGAATGATAAGCCGACAGATCCGGCCGCAATCAGGCCCACCGCATTTTTACCGATGCGCAATCCAAAAAATCCATTGATGATGCAACCGATCAGCGGGTATAGAGGCACCAGCGCGGTTAATTTGAGTAGCATAAGTTTTCCTTAGGATTTCATGATATTGAATTCGTCCAGATTCGTCGTGGGTTTGTTACGAAACAAGGAGATAATGATTGCAAGTCCAACTGAAACCTCAGCTGCAGCAACGCACATGACCATGAAACTGAAAATTTGTCCATCGTGAAGATTCATATAGCGGTCAAAAGCGATCAAAGAAATATTGACAGCATTGAGCATTATTTCAATTGACATGAAAACGACAATTACGTTTCTTTTAACTAAAACACCCGTCACCCCAATAACAAACAAAGTAGCGCTTAGAAACAAATAATGAGTTAAAGGTACCATTTCAAAATCCATAATTAATCGACCTTACTTTTAGCTAGGACTACAGCCCCGATCATTGCAACTAACAATAGTATGGAGGCAACTTCAAATGGTAAAACAAATTCAGTAAATAAAATTGTACCTACTTCTCTGACTGTTCCGAAAGTTTCAGTTGGCGTGGCAGGGGAGTTAAAATCACCTGCATTGATAATATCTATTATCTTGTACAAAACTCCTGTTGCTAAGAGGCCAGCTAGGACATTCAATAGTACGTTTTTATCCCTACTTTGCCACTTCTCATCTTCTCCCTTTCCTTTTAAATTAAGGAGCATGATGACAAACATGAATAAAACCATGATTGCGCCAGCGTAAATAATTATCTGCAAAATAGCTATAAAATGAGCCTGTAGTAGAACAAATATTCCTGCCAATCCAAGCATCATACCAATTAGAGATATAGCAGAATTGATAGGACTATTGTTTACAACCACTCCTAGCGCAAATAAGACGCAAAGGCCAGCGAGAGGATAAAAAATTAATAATTCCATTTCCCGTACATTTTTCTGGTGAACTCTACCCGGTCCTTAAGCTTTTCTATTGGCACGGATAGTTGTTCAAGGTTAAATTTCATTTCTTTACGATCGAGCATTGGTATTTCATAATCATCGCTCATAAAAATAGCTTCTTCAGGGCAAGCCTCTTCGCAGTTTCCACAAAAAATACACACGGCATAATCGATAGTAAACTCTTTGGGCCAGCGTTCAACTTCGTTTTGTTTGCCTGTGTTTTCACCTGGAATAATGTCAATACAGTAAGCTGGGCAGGCAGCCTCGCATAACCCGCAGGCTACACAATTTGGACGATTGTGCTCATTGATAGCGAGAACAGGCCGACCTCTATACGCTACCGGAATAGGGGCCATTTCCTCAGGGTAATAAACTGTGAAAATCGGACGTTCTTTTTTTTGTCCTAAAAAAAATGGCACGAAACCAAATAAGTTGACGAAGAAATGGCGCGAGGTAATAAACATCCCTCTTATGATCTCAGGTAAGTAGGAGCGTTCCCACCATGTCATTTTAACGGTACGATCAACAAAATAAGCCATATGTTAAGCCCTCAACATTATTGGATGGCCAGAATCACAAGCCCAGTAACAAGAATATTTGCTAGAGAAAGTGGTAAAAGAATTTTCCACCCAAGCTTCATGATTTGATCGTAGCGAAATCTTGGGAGGGTCCATCGAATAGTCATTTGAAACCAAATAAAGAAAATTACCTTGGCAAAAAATACCGCAATGTGAATGAGCATAAGAACAAGGTTCGCACCATTAGCTCCTAAAAAGTCTAACCAAGAAAGGATGGTGGCTGCTGAAAGAAATGGTATGTGCCACGCTCCAAAAAATAAAATAGTAACGATGGCCCCGATGGTCACCATCTCTATAAACTCGGCCATGAAAAACATGCCAAACTTAAGTCCGCTATACTCGGTAAAATAACCTGCAACTAACTCCGACTCTGCTTCAGGTGCATCAAAAGGAATACGCTTATTTTCTGCAATGGATGCTGCAAGAAACATGAAGAATCCAAGTGGCTGCATAAAAAATCCCCAACTCAAAAAATCTTCTTGAGCAGCGCCTATTTCAGTTAACTTCATTGATCCAAAAACCATAAGCACTCCAATAATCGTCAGCCCCATTGTCACTTCGTAGGAAATCATTTGAGAGGCTGTCCGCATTGAGCCTAGAAGAGACCAATTATTATT
>JAPYPK010000116.1 GCA_029937655.1 Nitrospinaceae bacterium | reverse complement strand
TTTGGGTCCTCCCATATAATACTTCTCAAAGGATGGCAGATCATCACCACCATATCCGTCTGCCCATGAAATACTACCATGCAACATTCCGACCAACTTGCCGACAATCGGCCAGTAATGACTTGTTTCATAAGACATCCTATGAAATTTAACACCTCCAAGACCTGCCATATCGAATCGTACCACATGGCGCGAACCAGAGGAAGGATTCATAAAATTGTCCCTTGTGTCACGGATAAAGGAGGGAGAAACCCGACTGGTAACCCGCGTTTCATTTTTTAAATAACTTGTTGCTGTCACAACATCGGTGATTTCGGTATTTGCAAAATTGTAATTTATGCCTGTCCAGTCATATTCAGAAAGAGATTTGCCTAAACGCAATCCTCCACCAGTTTTCCTAGCCTTATAACTATAATAATTAGTTTTACGATTAAACGCGTCTACCCCTCCCGACATCGTTGTATCGAATATTCTTGGATCTGTGAAGGATAGATTAAAGTCCGTTCTCCTGGATGACAGGTTGGTAGAAAATACGAGCCTTCGCCCCGTTCCCATAAAATTATTTTGCGAAATACCCGCATTGAATATTAAGTTTTCAGAGGAACTAAACCCGGCACCAACATTCACAGAACCTGTCTGACGTTCTGTTACGGTCGTTGTAATATCAACCAAATCTGACTCCTTGCCTCTGCGAGTGTCGATTTTTACATCTTCAAAAAATTGAAGGTTATTAAGACGCTGCTTACTTCGCCTCAATTTAACGCTATCGAAAAGCTCGCCTTCTTTAAGACGAAATTCCCGCCGAATTACATTATCTAACGTTCTCGTATTACCTATCACTGTAATTTCACCGACATAGACTTTTCGTCCTCTGTCAACCTCGATACTTACGTCGACTGTTCGTGAATTTTCGTTTATTTTTGTTATAGGATTAACATCTGCGTAGGCGTAACCACGCTCCGAGTAAAGGTCACCAATACTCATGACCCCTGCACGCACTTTCGAAAGGCTATACACATCCCCCGTCTTCATTTGCAGCGCTTTTAAAACATCAGTTGCTGATACAGTGTCATCTGAATTGCTGGTTATTTTGCCGACTCTATACTTGGAACCTTCCTCAATAGAAATTGAAATATTGATTTCTTTATTTTTCTTATCAATATTGATTTTTGGTTCCTGCACCCGGGCGCGCAGATACCCATTATCTTGGTAATATCCTTCCAACCGAAACACATCTAATTTTAAAATATCCTTCTTGTATATACCTGATTCATCAAGAAACGAAATCCAGGTTTCTGCTTTGGTTTCTATTTGATCGCTAAGTTCGTCCGCCGAGAAATTCTTGTTACCAGAAAAAAGTATATTCTTAATCCCGATTTTCTCTCCTTCACGAACTCTAATATGAATATCCATCTGTTTCTTGTCTGACTTTTTCGAAATCGCATCAACCTTTGCAAAGAAAAATCCTTTTTCGTGATATAACGACTTAATTTTTTCTTTCGCCTCTGTTGTCATGTGTTGCTGAAATGCTTCACCACGTTTAAATTCCAGTAGCTCGAGCATTTCACTATCTTCTATTTCTTTATTCCCATAAAACAACACATTACCAATGGAAGGAATCTCCTCAACTATAAAAACTACCTCCATCCCTTCTGAGCCTTGCCGAGTTTCAACCCGAATGTCCTTAAATTCACCGAGACCATATATCTGTTCAACGTCTTTACTGATTTGAGTACGGGAAAGAGGTTCCCCTTTGCGAGTTTTGATATAATAAAGTAAGGTCGAAGTCTCTATACGCTTGTTCCCCTCGATTTCGACCGAACCTACGAGATTTTCATTTTGAGCGTGGGCATACGATGCCATGAGGGGCATGAGAAAAAAAACGAGAGTAAATATAACAACTTGGTGTGTTTTGATCACGAATCAGAAAGTCTTTATTTTTTAAAAAGTTGTTCCTGTACTATAGGGCGATAGGACTTGGCAAAAAAAAAGTATTGCGTCTTAGATCTCTACGGACCTAAAACAGCAATACTTTACAACAATTTAGACCGATTTGAAAGTTACTTTTTTCCTGCACCTACACACATTTTTTACACGTTGACGGGACTCGATTTTTCAGTAAAAACCAAAGCGTCTTCTTGGAGGGTCACCTCGATCACGCCACCATTTTTGAACCTTCCCTTGAGCATTTCATCGGACAAAATATCTTCAAGGTGTTTTTGCAAGGCACGTTTGAGTGGCCTAGCCCCAAAACTCTTGTCGTAACCCTTTTCTGCCAACCACCTCTTAGCGTCCGTCGTTACATCTAAGGTCAGCCCCTGCTGAATCAACTGCTCATTGATCTGAAGAAGTTGAACATCCAAAATATTTACAATATGATCAATCTCTAGCGGCCTAAACACCACCGTTTCGCTGAGCCTATTGAGGAACTCAGGGTTAAACATCCGTTTCAGATCTCCCTTCAAATCTTTTTGCATCCGATCATGGCTCATCTCAAGGTCATCTTTATGAAAACCCAATGAAGTCCCCTTATCCAAAGATCGTGAACTGATATTGGAAGTCATGATGATGACCGTATTCTTGAAATCAATCACCCGACCATAACTGTCTGTTAGGCGCCCATCATCCATAATCTGCAATAACAGGTGGAAAACATCGGGGTTGGCCTTCTCGATTTCATCAAACAAAACGACAGAGTAAGGCTTCCGTCTAACTTTTTCTGTAAGCTGTCCCCCTTCTTCATAACCCACATAACCTGGAGGAGCCCCTGTCAAACGAGACACATTAAATTTTTCCATATACTCTGACATATCGAGTCTAATCAAGGCGTCACGATTACCAAACATAAACTCAGCAAGCACGCCTGCCAACTCTGTTTTGCCAACACCCGTTGGGCCTAGGAATAAAAAACAACCAATTGGACGTCGCATATCTTTCAGCCCAGAGCGTGACCTTCGAATAGCCTTTGTGAGCACCTGAATGGCCTCATCCTGCCCGACTACCTTGGAAGCAAGCTCCGATTCCATATTAAGCAGACGCGCACTCTCACCCTCTTCGATTTTGGAAAGAGGAATTCCAGTCATACTTGATACAACAGCAGCGATATCCTGGTCCGTGATCTTAGGCTCCAAGGTATCGTTATTGGCTTCCCAGTTATCTTTTTCTTTCTCCAGCTTAGCTCGCAACTCTTCCTCTTTATCCCGCAACTCGACAGCTTTCTCGAATTCCTGGTTTTCAATGGATGATTTCTTTTCACGAGCAACGACATCAATTTCGCGTTGAATCTTTCGCATCTCGGGCGACTGGGTTGCATTTCTTAAGCGGACACGAGAACCTGCCTCATCGATTACGTCAATGGCTTTGTCTGGAAGAAACCGGTCGCTGATGTACCTGTCAGAAAATCTGACCGCTGTGACAATAGCTTCATCCGTGATCTTTGCCTTGTGGTGCATTTCATAGGGAACCTTGAGTCCTTTAATAATCTCAACCGTCTCTTCCACAGAGGGCGGATTGACAAGGACCTGCTGAAATCTTCGCTCCAGCGCTCCGTTTTTCTCAATATATTTACGATACTCTTCCAGAGTGGTCGCACCGATACACTGGATTTCACCACGTGACAACGCGGGTTTGAGCATATTTGAGGCATCGACCGAACCTTCTGCCGCACCGGCCCCAACCAAAGTATGTAGTTCGTCGATGAATAGGATAACGCTCTCGTTCTGAATAATTTCTTTCATAATTCCCTTGAGGCGTGCCTCAAACTGACCGCGGTACTTAGTGCCTGCAATCAGCGAACCGAGATCCAAAGAAACCACTCGCTTGTCATGCAAAGTATCTGGCACCTCGCGCTCTACGATAAGCTGAGCCAACCCTTCCACAATAGCTGTCTTACCAACACCGGGCTCACCAATCAAAACCGGATTGTTCTTAGTTCGGCGGCTTAGAATCTGTACTACGCGCTCTATCTCCTTGGCGCGTCCAATGATCGGGTCAAGCTTACCGTCAATTGCCATCTGGGTCAGGTCACGGCTGAATTCATCCAAGGTAGGCGTTTTACCTTTATCACCAGTTCCCGCAGCTGCCGCGGGCTCCTTAAACATTTCAACGATCTTCTCCTTAACATCGTCAAAATAAACTCCGAAACCATTAAGAATCCTGCAGGCCACGCCTTCTTTCTCTTTGAGCAAACCCAAAAGCAGGTGCTCTGTACCAATATAATTATGATTCAAAGAACGTGCTTCCTCCACGGCGAACTCTAGGATTTTCTTCGCACGAGAAGTAAATGGAATATCTCCGATGATTAACGAGCTAGAGCTGCGAGGCAGGTTTTTTTCCAGCTCTTTTTTAAGTTGAGTCAGATCCGTACCGGTTTTGTGAATAATCGCTACCGCAATGCCACCGCCATCTTTTATAACGCCTTGCAAAATGTGCTCAGTACCGAGGTATTCATGGCGATACAACTCCGCTTCCTCGCGCGCAAGTATGATGACCCTTCGAGC
>JAPYPK010000115.1 GCA_029937655.1 Nitrospinaceae bacterium | reverse complement strand
GGCGAGGGGAGTGGACTTTCAAACCAATTATATGAAAAGCATGGAGCACACATTGCAGATAGGAATGATATTTTTTTCCGTTCAGAAATGATCATCAAGGTCAAAGAGCCTTTACCAGAGGAGTTCGATCTTTTGAGAGAAGGTCAAATTCTTTATACCTACCTTCATTTGGCTCCTGCACCTGATTTGGCTCGCGCACTTCTCGATCGGAAGGTGACGGCTATAGCTTATGAGACTGTTCAATTGCCAGATAATGCGCTTCCACTATTGATCCCGATGAGTGAGGTCGCGGGGAGGATGTCAATTCACGAGGGTTCAAAATACCTTGAAAGAGAGAATAAAGGACGAGGCATTCTCCTTGGCGGTGTTCCGGGTGTGGATCCTGGGCATGTGGTAATTATTGGAGGCGGGGTTGTTGGTGCCAATGCTGCTAAAATGGCGATTGGCACCGGAGCTTCTGTGACATTATTGGATATCAATTTGAGTCGATTGCGTTACTTGGACGATATCTACGGTGGACGTTTAAAAACGCTGATGTCAAATCGTGTGAATCTTACCGAATCACTTCGTACTGCTGACTTGGTTATTGGGGCAACCCTCATTCCTGGAGCACGAGCGCCAAAGCTTATCACCCGAGAAATGCTTTCATTGATGATGCCTGGTTCAGTAATTGTTGATGTGGGAATTGATCAGGGGGGGGTAGTAGAAACCTCTCGCCCTACGACCCACAGCGACCCCATATACATAGTAGATGATGTTGTTCACTATTGTGTAGCTAACATGCCTGGAGCGGTAGCGCGTACTTCAACCTTTGCGTTGACTAACGCAACCTTCCCTTATGCTTTAGAGTTAGCGAATAAGGGGTTCAATCATGCTTTTCAAGAGAACCCAGCCCTGGCGAAAGGGTTAAATGTATTCAATGGCCACATTACGCATCCTGCAGTGGCGAATGCTCTTGATATGGAGTATGTTTCTTTAAACAAAATTCTCAATTGATACAGTAAATTCACTAACTCAATTCACTTTTAACAGAACTGATGAAGTCGTCTAACTTTGTTCATCTGCACGTGCACACTTCTTTTAGCTTGCTCGATTCTTCTCTGAGGCAGGATGCCATGTTCAGACGCGCGGCAGAGTTCAAGATGCCTGCTGTTGCCATGACTGATCATGGAAATATGTTTGGGGCGGTTGAGTTTTATAACGGAGCAAAAAAACATGGGCTGAAACCCATCATTGGTTGTGAGGTGTATGTAGCCCCAGAAAGCCGTCATGATAAAAAAGAAAAATACGACCTCCGAGACGCTTCTTATCATCTCATTCTTTTAGCTCAAAATGAAAAAGGATACAAAAACCTTCTTAAGTTGGTAACGTTCGGATATATGGAGGGTTTTTATTACAAGCCACGGATTGACAAAGAACTATTGGCAGAATATGCGGATGGTTTAATTGCTTTGAGTTCTTGTGGGCGGGGCGAGATTGCCCACAATATTAATAAGGAGAATATCCCACGTGCCATTAAAATGGCCAGCCAGTACAGGGACATTATGGGGCAGGATAATTTTTTTCTCGAACTCCAGAATCATAAAATGGAATATCAAGAAAAAATAAATGATGAACTAGTCAAGATTGGAGATAAGCTTTCTCTACCTGTGGTTGCAACGAACAATTGTCATTATTTGGACCGTGAAGATTTTCATGCTCATGAGATTCTTCTCTGCCTGCAGACTGGCAAGACTATGAGTGACCAGTATCGCATGCGTTATCCCTCCGATGAATACTACTTTAAATCACCCGAGGAAATGTCGGAGTTGTTTCGAGATACTCCGGAAGCGATAGAAAACACTTTGAAAATCGCAGAACGGTGTGAGTTGGAATTAGATTTTGATAAGCTTAATTTTCCAGATTATCCAGTTCCAGAAAACTACACTCTTGAATCTTATTTAATAGAGCAGACAAATAAAGGATTGGATGAACGGTTTCACGAGATGACCCAATATGACATAACCTACGAGCCGTCGCTTTATAGAAAAAGGTTGCAAGAGGAGCTTGATATTATTGAGCGGATGGGATACCCCGGGTATTTCTTAATTGTGTGGGATTTTATAGGTTACGCTCGAAGAAATGGGATTCCGGTGGGTCCTGGTCGCGGTTCTGCTGCAGGAAGTCTGGTTGCCTATTCTCTTTGTATAACGGACATTGACCCACTTCGGTACGACCTCCTTTTTGAACGGTTTTTAAACCCTGAACGAGTCAGCATGCCTGATATTGACATCGACTTCTGTATGAACAAGCGTGACGATGTTATTAAATATGTCAGTGAAAAGTATGGAGGTAGTCAGAACGTGGCACAGATAATCACGTTCGGCAGCATGAACGCGAAGGGAGTTTTAAGAGATGTGGGGCGTGTTTTAGATATGCCTTATGGAGAAGTTGACAAAATAGCAAAGATGGTTCCTAACCGGTTAAATATCTGTCTCAAGGATGCTTTTAAAGAAGAGCGACGCTTTGAGAGTATGAAAAGAGATAATGAAAAAGTGACAGAACTGCTCGATATTGCTTTAAATTTAGAAGGGCTACCTCGCCACTGCTCTACTCATGCGGCTGGTGTTGTTATTTCATCAAAACCCCTGACAAACTTTCTCCCTTTATATAAATTCCCAAGTAAAGGTAAGGGAGACCAGGATGAAGTCGTAACTCAGTATTCGATGGGGAGCGTTGAAAAACTAGGTCTGTTAAAAATGGATTTTCTAGGCCTTAAAACTCTTACCGTAATAGATAACGCTCTCCATCTTATAAAAGAATCACTAGGAGTGGATTTGAATATTGCAGCGATTCCGATGGTCGACCCGGAGACTTATAAACTTCTTTGCAGTACTCGTACGCTAGGTGTTTTTCAACTGGAAAGTTCTGGTATGCGTGATTTGCTCAAAAAAATGCAGCCCGATTGTTTTGAAGATATCATTGCGCTTCTTGCTCTGTACAGACCCGGCCCGCTAGAGAGTGGAATGGTGGACGATTATATTAAGCGAAAACATGGCAGGCTTGAGGAGAAATATGAATTGCCCCAATTAAAAGATGTTCTCAAAGAAACTCATGGAGTTATTCTCTACCAAGAACAGGTAATGAGAATAGCCAGTATTTTAGCTGGATTTAGTCTCGGCGATGCTGACCTTTTGCGACGAGCTATGGGGAAGAAGAAACCCGAAGAAATGGAGGCCCAGAGAGAAAAATTTATTACTGGCGCCGAGGGGAAAAATATCGATATTAAAAAAGCAACAAAGGTGTTTGATCTTATGGAAAAGTTTGCCGGATATGGATTTAATAAATCGCATAGTACCGCTTACGCACTAGTTTCATATCAAACGGCGTACCTGAAGACTCATTATCCGCTCCAGTTTTTTGGCGCGCTCATTACGGCCGATATGGATAATACGGATAAGGTCAGCCGATATATCAATGATTGTCGTGACATGAAGATTAAGGTTATGCCACCTGCGGTAAATGAGAGCATGAAAGATTTTACCATAGCAGACAACCACTTGATTTTTGGACTCGGTGCGATTAAAAATGTTGGGTCGAGTGCTATTGATTCCATTATTAAATCTCGGGAAAAGAGAGGGCAGTTTTCTTCGTTAAGAGAATTATGCGAGAGTGTTGACTTGCGCCTTGTCAATAAGCGGGTGGTTGAAAGCCTCGTTAAAAGTGGTGCTTGTGATTCATTAAACCAAAATCGGGCCGTAATGATTGAGGACATACCTAATGCGATAGAATTGGGACAAGCAAAGCAAAGAGACCATGAACTTGGGCAGAGCAGTATGTTCGAAGTTTTTGAGGAGGAAAAAGAAGAGGAGGGGAACGCAAGTATTGCTGAAGACTGGAGTGACCACGAGCGCTTGAAGTTCGAAAAGGAAACCATAGGGTTTTATATCTCAGGTCACCCGCTTGAACAATATACTAACGAATTGTTGTGGTTTACGGATGCATCTTCGATGAGTATTTTGGAAGATAATACGGGCAGGGAAGTGAGTATCGCAGGAATTCCAGATAAAGTTTTGCCCAAGACGACTAGGAAGGGTGACAAGATGGCTATTGTTACCTTGGAGGATTTAAATGGGTCGGTAGAGGTTATCTTATGGCCTGAAATTTACGCTGTCATCGAGAACACTCTATCCGAGAACGATCCAATTTTAGTACAAGGTACCGTTGACTCTGACGGGAATCAGCCCAAAGTGATCGCTAAAAAAGTTTGTTTGCTAAAAGAAGCCAAGGAACACTGGGAGGGTAAGGTGCATATACGATTTCGCACTCTAGGGTTAGAAAAAGATACGCTGAATTCAATTAAAAAAATTCTTGAAAAATACAAAGGCGGTAATGAGACTTTTGTGGAATTTGTATTTCCTAATAATAAAGTGAGAAAACTATCGGTTGAGGAAAACCTCAAGGTTAAACCTTGTGATGAGATTATTCAGGAAATCGAGGCGGTGCTTGGGAAAGATTCAATAAGGTTCGAGTAGTT
>JAPYPK010000114.1 GCA_029937655.1 Nitrospinaceae bacterium | reverse complement strand
CACACACACACCTTTTCCTAAATTCCTCACCAAGTGCAAATGTTGGGCAGTATCTACCATCCTTGCATATGCAATTTTCTCTATACCAAATGACGCTTCTTGCCTTGATATCATCTCTTTCAAACAATATTCTGATCTAAATATTCTGGTCCCCAGTAAGATAGATTTAACAAAACTCCCTATGGGAAAAGTATTTCAAGTCAACCACTCTCAATTCACATTGCAGTTTTTTTTTAATAATAATCGGGATATTTTTGGATTTATTTTCAAGCGTAAACCAGATACCGGGATAATGGCGCACCTTTGTCTTTATCGAACCTGCGAAGTATCGCCCTATGATTTAAGGAATGTTATAGCCAAACCTTTTGAACCTCCTTACGATAAAACCTTTTTTTCTATAAGATTTCCGCAAAAACTTCAGTACGATTTTCAGGGATTGGAGTTTCTTCCACACAAATAAAAATAGTCATATATTTCCCCTTACCTACTAAAACAAAACCGAATTAAGTATTTAAGGTCTTTTGATTAAAAAAAAAATTACGAATCTAATCCCCCCTTAGAACTCATCATAGATATTAGAGTCAGATAAGATTTCTGCAAACGCATAGAGGGACCTATTCATCAGGATGTCGATCCACTTCTCCTCCGACTATCTTGGCGACTCATTCCCGCTGTGTCATGCAAAGTTAAGAAGTTAACGATTTAAATTTTGTTATAATAATTCTCAATAACCGATAGAAATATTTCCGAGGTAATATGTCAAGATTCAATGATAATCAAGATGGTACAATTACTGATGCCGAGACTTCTCTCACATGGCAGAAAAAAGATTCAAGGCAGCTTACCGGGCGTTGGATGCATCTAGAAAAATCCCAGAAACTTGCAAAGGAACAAAGTGATGCACAAACGGGGGGATTTAATGATTGGCGGGTCCCGAAGCTCGAGGATATCAAAACAATTTACGACAAAAGCTTCAGTAACCGAGATTTTGGAAATAGCGAAATCCACATACACGAAAATTTTGAAAAAGGGGGTGCTGACTGCTGCTGGACCGACACCATAAACGGGGAACGGGCGATGATGTTTAGTCTGGTCAAGGGGCGCTCAAGTTGGATCAACAAGCTTGGGGATGGTCCATTCGCCGTAAGACTTGTTCGTGGAGTTCGTCAGAAAAAGAGTAACCCTTGACTGTCATGAAACGGTGCGAGTCTGATAAAACAACCACAATCCGGTTCCAATGAGGAAAACCGCAAAGAAACGCTTGAAGACCTGGTCAGAAATATTTTCTAGAATCAACGGTCCCGCTTGCGCCCCCAGTATTCCCCCTATTGCGAGAAACCCTCCGACCTTCCAGTCCACGTTCCCCACTTTTGCATGTCCGAATAGAGATGATATGGCAACCATGAGAATAAATAAGAATGAGGTACCAACAGCAACTCTCACTTCTTTTCCCAAGTGAAGAAGAAATGGAACCACCAGAAAGCCACCTCCCAAACCAGATCCAGAGGACAAAACTCCAATAATCACGCCAAGGATAATTGGGACTACCATGATGTTTCTCCTTATTTGATGTATTTCCCTTCAAAGTGATCAACTACAGCAGCACCAATTGAATCGCCCCAAACATTTACCGAGGTCCTTAAACGATCCAGAAACCAATCGATAGAAAGAAGCATCCCTATTCCCTCTAATGGAAGTCCAACCGCTTGGAGAACAATCACCATTGTAACGAGACCTGCTTCAGGAATACCGGCTGCCCCTATTGCCGCAAGAGTGGCTGTTAAAAATATCAAAACTTGATCGCCTAACCCAAGGTGAATACCAACCATTTGAGCAATGAAAATCGCTGCAATCGATTCATAAAGGGCAGTCCCATTCATATTCACTGTAGCACCCAAGGGAATAACAAAAAGGGTAGTGCGTCTGGAAATTTTATTTCCCTCTTCAACGCACTCGATGGTCACTGGCAAAGTAGCAGCACTACTAGCAGTCGAAAGAGCCGTTGTTAAGGCACCACTCATATTTTTAAAATAAGTTAGTGGGTTTTGTTTTGCCACAAAATACAAAATGGCAGGTAATGTAATCAATGCGTGAATTAGTAATCCTGAAATGACCGTGGCAGCAAACTTCCCAATCTTGAGTAATTCCGCAAGAAATAAATCTCCTCCACCAGCGGCACCTAGCTTAGAGGAAATTAATGCAAAGACTCCCAAGGGAGCAAAATACATGACAAGATGTACGATTTTCATAATAGCGATGTTGATCCCATCAAAAACAGAGATCACTAACTTCCCCTTCTCGCCAAGCGTTGTAAGCACTCCTCCAAACACAAGAGAAAACATAATAATGGGCAAAATTTCCATTTTAGCCATAGACTGAAAAAGATTTGGCGTGACAAAGCTTTGAAGGATATCTGTGATACCAATTGATTCTTTCCCTGCTACTTTTTCAGGAATACCTGTAACTAATTCGACTCCTAAACCGGGTTGCATAATATTCACGACAATAATTCCAGCAAATACAGCGATGCCGGAAGTAGATAAAAAGTAAATAAGGGTAATCGTTCCAGCCTTGCCAACTTTACGAATATCACCCAATCCAGTAATACCAACAATCATCGATGACACAATAAGCGGAATAACAAGCATTTTAAGGGTATCGAGGAACATCTCTCCAATCCATTCGACAACCAGCATTTCTTTACCAAACACCCAACCACATACCCCCCCCATCGAAATACCTATCAACATTAAATAGAGCAAAATATTATTTTTTTTCATAAGCACCTTTTATATCTAAAAACTCAATGGACAAACCGCGAATTTTCTGACCATATATTATAAAACAATAATTCTCAAAGAATTTATAAGCGGTATAATCTATCTACCTAAATAGAGTGGCACAAGTACTCTATAGCACTTTTCATCATGCCGAAGGAGGTTTATGACTGACACAGCAAAGGTCACCTATCAAGGTAAAACTTATGAATTTCCGGTTGTCGAAGGTACCTTTGGAGAAAAGGCCATCGATATCGGAAAGCTTCGCAAAGAGACGGGACTAATTACCTTTGACCCAGGGTACATGAGCACGGGCTCTTGTAAAAGCTCTATAACTTTTCTTGATGGCGAAAAAGGCATTCTTTTATATCGGGGCATCCCCATCGACCAACTAGCAGAAAAAAGTACCTTTATTGAAACAGCCTACCTTTTAATATACGGCACACTGCCTAGTTCTCAACAGCTTGCAGACTTCAATCATCACATCACTCACCACTCGATGGTTCATGAGTCAATTAAAAGATTTTATGACGGTTTCCCCATTAATTCTCACCCCATGGCCGTATGTAGTGCAGTTGTAGGTTCCCTGGCAACATTTTATCAGAACGAGCTAAGCGTTCGAGATGATCAAGAAGTAGAAATTGCAATTCATAGACTCATAGCCAAACTACCCACTATAGCAGCATATAGTTACAAAAAATCTATCGGACAACCACTTCCATATCCTGACAATTCACTTGATTACCCTACCAATTTTCTAAAAATGATGTTTGCTACACCTTGCGAACAATATGAAGTGGATCCCGTCGTTGCTAAAGCCTTGGAAGTGCTGCTGATTCTTCACGCAGACCATGAACAAAATTGTTCTACGAGTTCCGTCCGACTAGTGGGTAGTTCCATGTGTAATCTTTTTGCTTCAATATCAGCGGCTATCTACGCTCTATGGGGGCCGCTTCATGGTGGTGCTAACCAGGCCGTCATCGAAATGCTTCAAAAAATTTATGATGACGGCGGAGATGTGCAGAAATATGTAAAAAAAGCAAAAGACCCAAAAGATTCTTTTCGCCTAATGGGTTTTGGGCACCGTGTGTACAAGAACTTTGACCCTCGATCAAGAATCATTAAAACCATGGCCCATAACGTATTAAAAAGCTCTTCCAACAGTGAACCTTTATTAGAAATCGCTCTTAAGTTGGAGGAGATTGCTCTCAAGGAAGAATACTTCATCGAGAAAAAACTTTATCCTAATGTGGATTTTTATTCTGGCCTCATTTATAAAGCAATCAATTTCCCGGTCAACATGTTTCCTGTAATGTTTGCTATGGGGCGCTTACCCGGATGGATTGCGCAGTGGAAAGAATTACAGAAAGACGACGACTTTCGAATTGGTAGGCCCCGGCAAATATATACCGGAATAAAAACTAGGGATTACATACCTATTGAAAACCGATAATACACATTACACAGGCTCAATAGTACAGCGAAAAGGAAACTGCTCCAAAGCGGCGGCGGAATGTACCTGCTCGACTTTAAATTCAGCTTGTTCTAGAGGTAACGTTTCTACGTGAGCCGCCCCCTTTAAATGAATCTCATACATCAAGTTTTCAGCACTTGTAAAGTCCTTGCGAAAAAGATTGGTAAGAACTCGAATAACAAATTCCATCGTTGTCACATCATCATCCCACATTATTACCTTATAAAGAGGGAGGTACGTCTTACTAGTATGCCCGTCTTCTTCGATTTCATGCTCAATATCAGG
>JAPYPK010000113.1 GCA_029937655.1 Nitrospinaceae bacterium | reverse complement strand
GCCTCTTCAAACTTCATTTGTTCATTGAGAACCACACCAAGGTTATTATATATACCAACAAAACTGGGATATTTTTTGTGAGTCACCTCAATGGCATGCTCGAAAAGCTTCACGCTATTTTCCCAGTATTGCAACTGGACCGAGGTTAATGTTATCAGTACAGAAAAAAATATTCCTGTTAAAACAGACAACAGCTTCTTTCTAAAAGGATAATTTTGTAAAAGGTTCGGCAGTCCCCATGCGATGATGATAAATATGCCAATTAGAGGGACGTATGCATATCGGTCGGCCATTGCCTGCTGTCCCACCTGAACCAATCCAATAACAGGTATTAGGGTCCCAAGGTACCAAAACCAACCAACGAAAAGATAAGGGGCCTTCTTGATCAATCGTAATATGGTTATGGAAATAGCCGTTATAACAAACCCACTCGCAAGGCCTTTCCACATATATGATGCATCAACAGGGTAAGGATAAAAAACAGAAAAACCTTTAGGCCATACCATTTTTTCTAAATATTCAAAATAAGAAACTAGTGCATTGCTAATACGAGTTGCTAACGGGACTATATCAATAGAGACAACGGCTCCCCACGATTTTTGCGCGAATATTGTAACAATGCATGAGCCAACCACTAACAATAGAAGTGGGATTTTTTCAAAAATTAAATTTAAAAGTTTCTTTTTATTTTCAATTTGACTTTGCGTACCACCCGAAAAAATTCTTTTAAGGTTTGTTATCTCGAAACGTTTTAAGGGCCAATAATCAAGTAGTAGAAAGACAAAGGGTAAGGTTACCAGCATTGGTTTCGACATTAAGCCGAGTGCGAAGAACAGAACAACCATACTGTATCTAGCTAAATTTCTTTTTTGAACATAGTTAATATAAGTCCACGTCGTCAATAACCAGAAAAAGGTGCTCAAGACACTTTTGCGTTCTGACGCCCAGGCAACAGACTCAATATTGATAGGGTGAAAAGCAAACAATGAGGCAACAAAGCAGCTTCTCCAAATTGATCCTGTCATTCGCGCAAAGACTAAAAATAAAAGGAGTGAATTTGCTATATGAAGTGCCAGGCTGGTTAGGTGGTGACCTCTCGGGTTTAACCCATAAAGCTGAATGTCAAGCATGTGAGACAACCAAGTAACTGGATGCCAATTGGCGGAATGTGATTGGGTGAATGCCCAGATAAAATTTTCTTTAGAAAAATCCTTTATATGTTTATTTTCCGTTATATAACGGCCATCGTCATAGTTGACGAACTCGTGGTATTGAACTTTCCAATACACAACTAATATCAATACACCCAGTAAAACACAGATTATTTTTTTCATGTTTAGGCGGATTATTCTTCAGTAATCAATTTATGATATATCGGTTGACAGAGATGAAGATTTAGATTCTAAGGTTTTTGTCTTGCAAAAACATTGGAAACTAGACAAAACTAGCTAAGATGTTTGAGCTTGGGAGTTGGATTTCAGCAGCTATTTGGTCTGCAGAAGGGTGACGGCGTAAGCGGCAATCCCCTCTTCGCGCCCTGCGAATCCGAGTCGTTCGGTAGTGGTTGCCTTAATATTAATTTGAGTGGGATCGATTTTAAGGGTTTCAGAAATATTTGTCGTCATCGACTCGATATGCGGGCCAATTTTTGGTTGTTGTGCAACGATGGTGGTATCAATATTGGAGATTTGAAAACCGCGTTCAGTGACCAGTTCACCGGATTTTTCCAACAAGATTAAACTAGAGATGCCTTTCCATTTTTTTTCCGTATCGGGGAAATATTTTCCGAGGTCACCCGCGCCGGCGGCTCCTAGAAGTGAATCACACAGCGCGTGGCACAGGACATCGGCATCAGAATGCCCATCGAGTCCAAGACCATGTGGAATATCCACACCTCCGAGAATGAGTTTACGCCCTTTTATCAAACGGTGAACATCGTATCCGTTTCCAATTCTGTACATAGCTGAATGAAGTTTTTTTAGGTCAATGCGTTGTTACGGTGATCAATTTTCTTACTTCTTCGCGCGCCCAGCGGTCCGCGGATTGAACGTCTTCAAGTGAATCTATGGTATGAGGCTTGTGATTATTCATGGCTATTCGGATTGTTTCAGCAATATCTTTGAAGGGGATTTCTTCATCAAGAAAAGCTTGCACAGCAACTTCGTTTGCGGCATTGAGCACTGCTGGCATGCTTTGGCCTGCCTCTAGAGAGTCCTGGGCCAACTTGATGCAGGGGAACTTTTCATAATCGGGTTCTTCAAAGGTCAACTGCTTGACCGCAGCAAGATTTAAGGTTGGTAATGCGCAATCTATTCGATCAGGAAAAGTCAAGGCATAGGCAATGGGAACCCGCATATCAGGTATACCCAACTGAGCCATGACAGAAGTATCAACAAATTCAATCATCGAATGAATGATGCTTTGTGGATGAACAATAATTTCTACGGGAGTATCGAGTCCGAACAGCCATTTCGCCTCAATATACTCCAACCCCTTATTCATCATCGTGGCAGAATCAATCGTTATTTTTGCCCCCATTGTCCAGTTGGGATGGTTGAGCGCTTCCTTGACAGTAACGTTTGCCATTTGCTCTTTTGCAAAAGTGCGGAATGGTCCACCGGAACCTGTAAGAATAATTTTTTTAATGCGTTCCTTTTTTTCTCCATTTAGAGCCTGCAGAATGGCGCTGTGTTCACTATCAATAGGGATAAGATTAACCTTATTTTTGGCCTCACGGAGTATCAGTTCCCCGGCAACAACCAGGGTTTCCTTATTGGCAAGAGCTAAATCCTTACTAGATTGAATAGCGGCCAAGGAAGGTACCAAGCCGGCACTACCGACGATAGCAGAGACCACCAGCGATGCATCGGGGTGAGTTGCAACTTTAATGGAACCCTCTTCACCGCAAAGAATTTCAACATCTTCCCCTTGAAGTAATTCCTTAAGTTCGCCAACCTTGGAAAGGTTGAAAACAGAAACGAGAGAGGGTTTAAATTCTTTAACTTGCTCTGCAAAAAGCTCAACATTGCTTCCTGCGACCATGGCCGCAACAGCAAAACGGTCACGGTTTTGTCGAACAACGTCGAGGGTATTAACCCCAATAGATCCGGTGGACCCTAAAATGGAAATCGTTTTCATGGGCGAATAGTAAAAAGTTGGATTTATTTTCCGATACTAACTTGCTATAGCTTGGATCGGAGGAAGAAAATGAATTAAAGTACAAATTTGAAATAACAATAAAACATGGGTCCGGCAAATAAAAGACTATCAATACGGTCCAAAACTCCACCATGCCCAGGGAGAACATCCCCGGAGTTTTTAATACCTGCATGACGCTTTAATAAAGACTCTGCAAGATCCCCGAACTGCCCGATGGTACCGCAAATAAGAGCAACAAGTAAACAATGTACCATCGCTATATGATCCAAAAACCAATATCCGGCAATGGCCCCAGCAGCTAAACTTCCCGCAAGACCGGCAATGGCACCTTCCATGGTTTTATTTGGGCTTACAACAGGCGCTAGAGGTTTTTTGCCGAAATTTTTCCCCCAGTAGTATGCTGCAATATCACCAAGCCAGACAATGAGAAGCAGGAAAAAAATTAGGCGTTCGCCACCTCCAAAGTTTCGGATGAGGAGGAAGTATCCACCAAGACCAGCGACATAAAGAACACCAAACAGGGTAAACGAAATTTGGTCAATAGAGACCTTAACGTTATCTTCATGAAAAAACCACGCTGCGAAAAGAGTTACACTCGCAATTAGTCCCCATTCCATCATAAATCTCCCATTAAAATAAAAACTAAGGAGGAGCAAAAAACTCAAAATAATTCCATGGATGGGGAACCCACTAATACCAGTCCGATCAATGATAGTAAAATATTCACGTACTCCCATCAGGGTAACGGCTGCTACGAACAACAGAAACAATAGAGGAGAACCGTAATACACGATTCCTACAACAATGGGAACGGCAACAATACCTGTCAGCACTCGTTTCAATAGCTACCCTCTACCTTAATTGTTTGCGGATAAAGTTGGATTTTGAGAAAAAATAATCACGATTTTATAATCTGTTCTTGGGTCATGCCAAACCGTCGCTCTCGTTTTTGAAAATCGATGATCGCATGAAGCAAATCTTCTTCTTTAAATTCAGGCCACAGTACCTTAGTGTAATGCAGTTCGGTGTATGCTATCTGGTACAAAAGAAAGTTGCTGATTCGCATTTCACCGCTTGTTCTTATCAATAGATCTGGATCTGGAAGAGACTTTGTTTGTAGAAATTTTTCGAAGACGGAATAGTCAATGTCTTCGACGGACAATTCACCAGTGCGTACCTTGCCTGCTATTTGCTGAACGGATTTTAAAATTTCCTGACGCCCTCCATAACTTAGCGCCAGGGTAAGTGTCATCCCATCACAGTCCTTTGTGTAATCCTTTGTATGTGCGATAAGTTTCTGAATGTCAGGTGGGAGGTCCTCGAGTTGACCTATTGTATGAAAACGAATATTTTCACTTTTCATTCGTTCGAGCTCTTTACTCAGGTAATGGTCCAGAATTTTCATCAGTGTATTAATTTCGATAGGTGGGCGACTCCAATTTTCATCTGAAAAGGAGTATAGCGTGAG
>JAPYPK010000010.1 GCA_029937655.1 Nitrospinaceae bacterium | reverse complement strand
TTTTATCATTTTCTGCTTTTTTAAGTATTTCACGGATACGATCAACCATCCCAGTTTCACTTGAGAACCCAACTAATGTTTTCTTGGGACGGTTACTTATAGGACCATCAATGTCAATTAACAACATTTTACCGTTCCCGCTTCCCTCTTCAACAACCACTTCTTCAAGGGATTCAATTTGCGAACCCATTCTAATTACTGCACAGGAACAGCCAAGTAATACTACTGCAATAAAAAGTAAAATTCTTAAAGTTAAAGCAGGCATGCGTTTCAGTTCAACGTAAAAATATTAAGCAATAGAGAGCATTCGAAAAAAGACTTGTAAACTGGCTATAACCTTGTCTACCCCATCATGCTCTTTTAGCGATTCATTTAGTCGACTCTGTGTCTTAGTTATGATTTCACTGTTTCTTTTTTCAACTGGCAATTTAAGTTGTTGAGTCAAAATATAAATAGCATCAATCAAATCTTTCAAGACCAACGTTCCAGCAACAATGCTCCTTTTTTTCAAACGCCTGGCTGCCTCCGTATGGTTTTGGCTCGGATCAATCCCGAGTTGCGTGCCAAACTTTGAACAAATCATGATCCCCTCACGTATCCCTTCAAGGGCACCCTTTGCAGCGTGATCCCCTTGAATTCCTTCAAAAACTTCATGAATTGCTTGAAGAGGTTCTATCGCTTTAAGATCTATCAACGTCGATTCATCAAGCTCATATATTCTCGCTAACTCCTCTGGTTTAACCTTTGAAGAGGAGCTCAACTTTTCCCTGAGATTTGCACTAAACTTACCAATCTCCTCATCTATTTTCTGTTTGCTAGTAATCAAAGTATCTTTAATACGATCATCAAATTCTTCCAACCTTTTTTGATTTTTAAAAATATCTCGATATTTTCGGTTCATTTTCTCAACGAGCATTTCTACATGTTCTGTCATGACTTTAATAAGTGCGTGACGACGTTCCTCCTCAAAAGGCTCTAGATATTTTTGCCGAGCTGTTTTTTCAGTTCGAAGAAACTGGCGTGGAATTTCTCGTATTGCTTTTTCATATGAACCTAGCAATGATTCAAGGTGATCAGGCGAGTATTTTTGATTGGACTTTGTAAACCTAATTGTAAATTTTTTAATTCTACGGGTATTATCAGCTTCAATATGATATATAGCTTCATTGAACATCGTATCTATCTGGCTATCCAAATTTCTCATAAAAAATATTTATCCCATTTAAGCTTTTTTAATTGTTTATTATTTGACTGACATTGCGCAGCGGCAACCTATTCCATAAAAATCTTTTGCTTCATCGTAACCATATCGAGCAGATGATCTTAAGTAGCCTGACAAACTATTCCAGGCCCCTCCTCGTATTGTATGATTAACGCCGTTTTTTGGGCCTCGAGGATTAGCATATTCGCTGTTTTTATAATAATTTTTATCATACCAATCATATACCCATTCAGCAATATTGCCAGCAAGGTCGTATATACCATTAGGAGTAGCTCCTAAATGGAAACTTCCCACTTCATAAGTAGAAAGACCCTTTCTTATGAAACAACACCGGTTAAAACCCGCCCTTTTATCATCTGGAAGACTATTCCCCCATGGATATTTTCGCCCATCCAGTCCGGCTGCTACCCGTTCCCATTCTGCTTCCGTAGCTAATCGTTTTCCCCTCCATTCGCAATAATTAGCGCAACGTTTCCATGACAAGCCAATGACAGGGCGCTTCTTCATACCAGGCCTTGGCTGACGATCCCACCATCCAGTTATTGTAGGGTGTTGGTTCGGGTTATAAGAAAGATATTCCTCAAAGTCTGCCCCCGTAACTTCAAACTGATCAAAATAAAACGCATCTAAATATACTTTATGCTTTGGGTGCTCATCAGACCTTCCTTTTCCTTCTTCAGTTCCCATGAGGTATTCCCCCGCAGGAATCAAAACCATTTCTGGCATTACCAATCTATCAGCAAGGGCTACTTCTACTACTCTTCCACTAGAAACTCCAATGACCAAAACCCAAAATAACCAAAATTTAATATATCTCATCACAGCAACTCAGCAAAAAACCTAAGGGAAATAGTATATTCCTTGTCCCATACCCTCACCCACAAAAATAAATATTATATATTGTACCAACTCTTAAATGACACTATTATGTAATAGATTACTTAGCCCGCTAAGAAGATCCCCGTTAAATAGGTATGTCCGAAAAGAAATTTATATCAACTCTCGGTTTTTAGCAAAAAATATATGAACAGAATCATAAGGCCTAGCAAGGAAGAACAGTTTTACGCTTATCCCAATGACATGGGGTTCTGGGCTGATAAAAAAAGAGATTTTGCCAAACCTTTTGCTGATGCCACAGGGCGGTAGTTTCTGGATGCTAGAATTCACAAAAAAATTACCCGTCTGAAGAGAGACAACCCCGCCCTCGTAATAGGTGAAACCCATTGTCACTCCACCTTTTCCGATGGGAAACATTCCGTCGAGGATATACTGAGAAGAGCCTCGCGTTTACAGCTAGATTATGTTGTCATTACAGACCATCTTCTTCCAAGAAAATATTTAATTGAATCTATCTTTAAGTCCTGGGAAAAACAGGCTCAATACATTGACGAATGGGACCAACTAAACGACCCTATTAAAATATACCCAGCATTAGAAATGAGCGCCCTAGAGGGGCACTTGATTTTAATTTTTGACCCGGAATATTTGTCTCCCAAAAAATTTTCGGACATTTCACTTCAGTTTTCGGAGTTTGATGACCAGTTTTTCTCTATGCTTGAGATCATTCCACGAATTGGTTCTTTTGGAGGAATATCAATCGTCCCTCATCCAAACAAAAAACGGGCATACCCCTTTGGCGCATCCATCGAATGGATAAAAGAAAATTTAATTGGACTAACAGACGGGATAGAGGATGTTTCGTCAGGACATGGATATCAAGAAAACTACTCAGAGAAACTCGGATTAGCAGCTATTGGCTCTTCCGATGATCATTTTAACCTACTTACGGGAACAGCGGTCACCGCTTATGATGGAAATATTCATAACAACCTGATTAACGCTGTGAAAGCCAAAGAAACAAAAGCAATCATGGTTGATAATTCCCTGCAACCACTGCTTAAATTAGCGCGGCATGCTATAACGTCATATGCTTAAAATTAGGGAAATCACGTTTTAACAAACTGATCCTTTCCATGTTGATTCCGTTAGAAAGATCTGGGTCACCAAAGAAACTGATATATACAACATTCAATACCCCCTTTGGAAAAACAGGTGTTGCTGCAACGCCTTATGGAATTTGCCGTGTTGCTTTGTCAATTCAAAGTGAGTCGAAGTTTGTTGAAGCATTAAAAACGACTTACCATTCACCAAAAAAACAACCTCACCAATTAATAGACGTAGAAAAAGAATTTCATCTATATTTTAGTGGTAAGTTAAAAAAATTTTCTTTTAAAGTAGACCTGAGGCAGGGAACAAATTTTCAGCGACGTGTCTGGAAAAAGTTGACCTTTATACCTTTTGGCGAAACCCGGAGTTACCAGTGGTTGGCTGTTGCAATTTACCAACCTAAAGCCTGTCGTGCTGTAGGAAATGCAAATGGGAAAAACCCAACTCCCATAATCATCCCCTGTCATAGGGTTATTCAAAAAAAAGGTAGCCTGGGTGGGTTTACAGGCGGAACTTACCTTAAAAAATATTTACTCGAACTAGAAAAAAAATCGAATGCCACTTTTTCATACTGAAGCAATCGTTTTACGAAGTATCAACCTGTCTGAATCAGACAAGTTAGTTACCTTCATGACAAAGCGGTACGGAAAAATTAAATGCGTTGCTAAAGCTGCACGTAAAATTAAAAACAAATTTGGGGCAACTATTGAACCTTTATCTCATATCCAGCTTATCTATTTTGGGAAAGAGAACCAGACCTTGTATCGTCTCAATCATTCAGATATCATTCATTCATTTCAAGACATTCGTGATGATCTACAAAAGATATATACTGGAATCTATTTTAGTGAACTGATTGATACGCTGATTCCAGAAATGCATCCAGACCCAAATGCTTTTAGATTATTGCGGGATAGCTTAAAAACCCTTGAAGTGGTAGCTAGTTTAGATGTTCTAAGTCGCAGCTTCGAGATGAGGTTAATGTGCCTTGCTGGATACACTCCTCAACTTAGCTACTGTGCAATCTGCAAAAAATCGGAGTACACTACGAAAATCGGATTTAGTTTCGAGCGCCGAGGAATCATATGTGAACCCTGCTCTTTCCAAGCTCAACCAGAAATTCGCTTTCAAGCAGGAACCCTAAAATACTTAAAAAAGCTTAAAACTATGGATATCAAACATGCAAACCGCTTAAAATTTCCTAAAGGCATAGAACTTGAAATCGAACAACTAATTCACAGGTTCATCCTTTCATTCACTGGGCGCGAACTAAAATCCTACCCGTTTATCAAAAGCATGGCGAAAATGGCGAAAATTGATACCAGTACCGAATTATGACCAAACGTATCATACAAACTGAACAGGCCCCTGCTGCCATTGGCCCCTATTCTCAAGCCATTAGTATAGGTGATTTTCTCTTCACATCAGGTCAAATAGCACTGGATCCTGAGTCCGGCATCTTTCTTTCTGCAGAAATTGAAGAGGAAACAGAGCAAACCCTTAAAAATATTTCTGCTATCCTTAGAGCGGGTGGGCTAAGCCTTGAAAATGTGGTCAAAACAACCGTTTATCTATCAGATCTTAATCATTTTTCTCGAATGAACCAAGTATATGAAAAGTACTTTTCAAAAACAAAACCAGCGCGCGCCTGCGTTCAAGTAGCAGCTCTCCCTAAGGGAGCCAAGATTGAAATTGATGCAATAGCCAACTGTTCATCCTAAAATATTTTCATGGCCAAAAAAATAAGTAAAGGGCAAATAAATTTTTTTCGTGTTATGGCTGTAATTGGGATAGTCGTTATAATAATCGTCGTTAAAGAATTTTTAAACGCTGCGCCTGCATTACCCCACAGTAAAATTCATAAAGGCCCTCCACCTGCCAAAGCCTGCTTAGAATGTCACGTCAAAGAAGCAGAAAATACTCCCATTATGCCTCACCGTCCCATGAGTAGCTGCATAATCTGCCATGAACCATCTGAAAAAAATGGCTAGCAGAAAATAAACTATATGTGGGTTAGTGGAGGTCTGCCTATAGGATATACGTTAAACCCCACCTCGAAAAGTTTTTGGTGGTCAAGGTGGTTTCTTCCATCAAAAATAAAGGCAGGTTTTGACATGCTATCAAAAATTTTCTGGTAATCCAAACTGCGGTACTCAGGCCATTCTGTAATTAAAGCCAGAGCATGAGCACCCCTAGTTGCCTCGTAAGGGTTTTCCACAAACTCCGCTCTTTCATCAATTCCTGAAAGATCTTTTCTTGCATTAGAAATAGCATGGGGATCTGTGATACTGAGTCGAGCTTTTTCTTCAAGCAAACGCTTACAAATATAGATCGCCGGAGCATCCCTTGTATCCCCAGTATCGGGTTTGAACGCAAACCCGAATATGGCAATTTTTTTATCAACCAAGGTCCGAAACATGGTTTTTAAAATACAGTTTACGAACCGTTCCATCTGGTTATCATTGATTTCTACCACTGAATTCCAGAACTTTGCTACATCCTCAAGCTTATAGTATTCACATAGATAAACAAGATTAAGAAGATCTTTTCTAAAGCAAGATCCACCAAAACCCACACCGGCCTCAAGAAATTTGGGCCCAATTCTTGAGTCTCTACCAACCGCACCTGCTACTTCACTAATATCGGCTTCTGTCACCTCACATAAGGCTGAAATACTATTAATGGATGAAATGCGCTGGGCAAGAAAAGCATTCGCAACAAGCTTAGATAACTCACTGCTCCATAGATTTGTTGTAATTATTTTATCCTTGGGCACCCACTTCAGATAAATCTTTAGTAACTCATCACGTGCTGCATTCCCAGCTACTGTGTCATGCGAACCAATCAAAATCCGATCTGGTTCCTCCATATCCCGGATAGCCGTACCTTCTGCCATAAACTCAGGGTTAGATAAAATCTCAAATCTGACAGAGTTGTTGCCAGAGTGTAAAATTGAAGCCATAGTTTCCGCAGCACGAACTGGAAGAGTACTTTTTTCTACAATAATTTTTGGTGAGGTTGAGTTTTCCTTGATTCGTCGAGCTGTTTGTTCAATAAACTGCAAGTCTGATGCTTTACCAGCACCTTCGCCAAACGTTTTGGTTGGGGTGTGAACACTCACAAAAATAATGTCCGCTTCAGCAATATTTCTATCAATATCTGTGGAAAAAAATAAGTTTTTGCCTCGCGCTTTATCGACTCTGTCCTTCAAACCCGGCTCATAAATAGGCAATTCGTCGGAATTCCAAGCATTAATGCGCACCTCGGAGATATCAACAACAGTGACCTTGTATTCTGGGCATTTGTTCGCAATGACAACCATAGTAGGTCCACCAACATAACCCGCACCAACACAAACTATTTTTTTAGCAAACTGATTATCATTCATTCAATATTTATCGGATTCTTTACAATAGTATTAAACAAAAAAGGAGGCCCGCCCCACAGGGCAGAACCTCCTAATGTTAATGCCTGAAAAAAATCACTTTTTATAATTGAAGGATTTCTTTTTTTTGTTATAGGGCTTGGTTCCTTTTTTAAACTTAAGTTTCCCTTTTTTAATACGAAAATCTTCAATAAGCAGAGGTGTTTTTTCTGACTGAGAAACTTCCTTGGCCCTATCTTTAACCTTCTCCAGCTTCTGGTCCATGTTGTCCTCGTTGTAGAAGTCGGCAGCAAGATGGACCTTTAACTTTCTTTCTTCAAAGTTAAACTTATACTTATCGTGCACTGAAGGTTTAAATGGGGTGTTAGGATGAGTATGACATCGGGTACATACATTTGCATAATCCCAGCGCTGTCCATATTTTTCAGTCTCTGCCTTTTTAAAATCGCCCTTGGTATTTTTCATAACCACACGGAACTGAGCGCCTCCTGCAACCGAATGACACATCTCACATCCAACCTGTTCTTTATTCGGCTCTTCCGGGTCAATAGTCGAACTTGTATCTTTACCCTTTTTATTTTTAGAGCCAGCTGGTTTGAATCCACCTCTCTGCTTATATCCCGTGGTATGGCAACGCAAGCATAATGGATTCGTAGTGTAATCCTTCTCAGGGTCAAGTTTCACCCGTTTTTTGGCCTCTGGCCGCTCACCTGCCTTAAGCAAATTAAAAGTATTACCATGCGGGGACACTTTCCAAGCTTCATAGTAAGCATCGTGGCAGCTCCCATTACATTTTACAGCTCCGACGTAAGATGGTTTTTTAGGTATTTTCTTCTTCTTTTTCGCGTCAGCACTGCCTGCTCCTCCCATAACAATTGCTATGGACAAAAGAAACAAGCTCAAAATTCTTAAAGTTTTACCCATTGTCATCTCCAATATTTGCTTTTTAATTTACTCACAGGCCCTTCATAAGCGACACAAAGAGTAATATATTTTTATACACGGTCAATAGCAATCAAGATGTGTCAAAACCAAATTTCTTCTAAAGTTAAATAACTTTATCAGTCTATTTCTTCCCTGTTCCCTAAAGCCAAGCTATAATCTGGCATGTGCAAACAGGTACTTTCCTAAAAAGCTGAATTTTTTAATATTATAATTTATTACAATAACTTAAACCTAAAGTCATCATACTTAATATAGCATTTTAATCTAACCCAAATAGGCTATGACTGACTCATTAAAGCTTAAGGATTTCGACTTCCAACTACCAGAGTCATTGATAGCTCAAAAACCCTTAAATATCCGCGACCAATCAAAACTCATGGTTATTGACAGAAAATCTGGATCTATAAAGCATGAAATATTTTCTCGCATTCCCCATTTAATTCCAACTCAATCTTTAATGGTTTTTAATAATACGAAAGTGATTCCGTCAAAATTAAACGGTCACCAAATTAAAAATGGACGCCCTGTTGAGATTCTTCTTATAAGAAAAACTTCTGATGAAGCTCAATGGGAATCCTTAATTAAAGGTTTAAAAAAATTAAGATTAGGTACGGAAATGGTATTTGGCAACGGAGAGCTAAAGGCTATTTTAACAGGTCGGCATGAAAACAAAGCCATTGTTAAGCTAATATATGCCGGAAGTATTGACAACGTGTTAAGCCGAATAGGGAATATGCCATTGCCTCCATATATTCGTAGAAAAGCAAACGAAGATAATGGTTTGTCAGGTCAAGATAAAGAAAAATACCAAACGATTTTTGCTAGTCATCCTGGCGCAATAGCTGCCCCAACCGCTGGATTGCATTTTACGCCACGTATCATAGAATCGCTTAATAAAAAAGGTGTTGATACAGCGTCCCTCACTTTACATGTTGGCATAGGCACATTTCAACCGATACGAACTGAAATTATCACCGAGCACAAAATGCAACCCGAGCAATTCTATATACCTGAAGAAACATCGAAAGCTTTGATCAAGGCAAGGAAGGATCTAAAAAAAATAGTGGGAGTCGGATCAACGGTTACTCGTGTTTTGGAGTCTGTCGAATTGAGCAGACTTAAGTCCTCCGGATCATCAGGTTGGACAAACCGATTCATCTACCCAGGAAGTAAATTCAAAGTGGTGGACCATCTACTAACAAACTTCCACCTCCCAAAGTCAACACTATATCTCCTAGTATGCGCTTTTGCCGGAAAAAAACTCATTATGGAAGCCTACAGAGAGGCAATACTCAAAAAATACCGGTTTTTTAGCTATGGAGACGCTATGCTTATTCTTTAGCAATCTCCAACGGTTTAATAATTAGGCTCTTTTAATTGCCATCTTCATCATTGACCGCCTGCTTAAAATGCTTTCCTGACTTAAATCTTACTACCTTACGTGCTGAAATTTCCGCTTCTTCACCAGTTTTTGGGTTCCGCCCAACACGTTTTGATTTAGCTCGAACCTGAAAGGTGCCAAATCTGCGCAAAATTACTGCCTCTCCATCTCCCAAAGCATTTTTAATCAGACCAATCACTGTCTCAACTGCTTCTTCAGCTTTGGACCTAGGTAAATCAGCGTTGTCGCAAACTTGATTAATGATATCTTGTTTGGTCATACTTACATTCTCCCCCCGTCAGTTAAATCAAATAAATGAGTGTGCCTTACAGCACAGACAAAGCCAGTAACTAACATGACACAGCATTAATAGAAAAAGTCTTATCCGCTCCTCTAGCTTTCTCAATCCCAAAATAACGCAATCGCAATAGAACTTCTTGCTTAATTTTCGGATCAAATCAAAAAAACTTAATGTATTTATTTGTTTTGATTATATCAAAAAAATCAAATGTATCAATACTTTAATCCTTAATGTTCACCAGTTCCCCCTGACCCCCTACTGTCACATAACCAAAAAAAACTGTAAACCATTTCAAACAAAGCATTACCCGGTTCACCAATGAGACCGTAAAAACATTTCATAAAGTCAATTATGAAGTGTTAATTTTAAATACAGCCAAGCTACCATTAGTTAGCAACTTTATTTAGAAATCAGACTATCTAGTTGTCAACCGGCAGGAAATGATTTTTTTCTAGGGGAACGAGTTTATACACGGTCTCACCTGGTCGAACCATGTTTAGTTTTTCACGGGCAAGAATTTCAATGGATAAGGGATCAGACTTCAATGCTTCGACTTCAGAACGAAGCTTTTGGTTTTTCCGCTTTAAAGTTTCGTTGCTTGCTTCAAAATCGATCAATTTATTTTCAAATTTATGAACAGTAAGAATTCCTTCCTCATGAAAAATTGCCACAATGATAGCCAAAACAAAAAACGTCAATGTGAGCAAAATAATCTGTTGGTAAAGACTCAGGTTCTTCATGTACTGCCAAGAGTTGAGATGAATTAAGCTTGCATCTTTACTTATTTAAAGCTATGAAAATATTAGGCTCATTGAAAATACTTAACAAGCTCTCACGCTCTAAATTTAGAAAAGACTTTTTCACCGTTAAATACTCCTACTGTTCCTAGCATTTCTTCTATGCGTAATAATTGATTATATTTTGCAATTCGATCTGTTCGGCAAAGAGAACCGGTTTTAATCTGTCCAGCATTGACCGCTACGGCAATATCAGCGATTGTAGTATCTTCAGTTTCTCCTGAGCGATGAGAAATAATTACTGTATAGCCGGCCTGTTTTGCCATTTCTACAGCATTCAGGGTTTCCGTAAGTGTACCGATTTGATTCACCTTAATTAAAATAGAATTACCCACCCCGTCTTTAATTCCCTTCCTCAAAATATCGGTATTTGTTACAAATACATCGTCCCCAACGATTTGAGTCCTATCACCGACTCTCCTGGTAAGACTTTTCCATCCACTCCAGTCATCTTCAGCAAGCCCATCTTCAATACTTATAATCGGGTACTTATTTATCAAGCGTTCTAAATAGTCAATCATTTCATTTGAAGAGAGCTTTTCTTTTTTCCCTACCGCTAGACTGTATTTTTTATTTCTATATAGTTCCGTGGCAGCCACATCTAGTCCTAGCAGAATATCTTTACCAACCTTGTAACCAGCCGATTTGATACCTGCAAGTAAAACCTCAATGGCCTCTTCGTTCGACTTTAAATCAGGGGCAAACCCCCCCTCGTCCCCAACAGCTGTACTATAATTTCGTTTTTTAAGTACAGATTTTAAATGATGAAAAACTTCAGTTCCCATACGAAGACAATCCGTAAAACTTCTTGCACCAACAGGCAAAACCATGAACTCTTGAATGTCTATATTATTATCAGCATGCTCGCCACCATTGAGAACGTTCATCATAGGAACAGGCAATTCCTTTGCATTCGTTCCACCAATATACTGATACAAAGGCAACTCTGTGTCACTTGCCGCTGCTTTTGCCACAGCTAAGGAAACACCAAGGATAGCATTCGCGCCCAACTTAACTTTATTCTTGGTACCATCCAGATCGATCATCAATTGGTCAATCAAAACCTGCTCAGTAACTTCAAAACCTAGGATAGCTGGAGCAATTTTATCATGAATGTTCTTGAGGGCTTTCCCAACACCTTTACCCATATATTTTTTGCTATTGCCATCGCGTAGCTCTATTGCCTCGCGAGAACCTGTGGATGCACCCGAAGGAACAGCAGCCCTTCCCATTATTCCAGTATCTAAAATAACCTCAACTTCAACTGTGGGATTACCTCTTGAATCTAAAATTTGTCTAGCATTGACCCCAACAATCTCACTCATAACGCCCTCTTTTTTCAATATAAGGTAAAAAATTGATCACCCGCATGCCTTTTGTAACGCCTTGTAATTTGCTTCTATTGTCTGTTCTATTTCTTCATCTGTATGTACAGCAGACATAAAACCTGCCTCAAATTGGGAGGGTGCAATATAAACACCCTCCTCTAATAATGAAGTAAAATAAGATCGAAAAAAATTAGTGTCAGAAGATTTTACTGACTCAAAGTCGATGATATTCTGATCCGTAAAAAACATGGAAAACATCGAACCAACCCGGGTAAACTGAGCCTTAATTCCAAGTTTTTTGACATTGGACTCATAGCCAGCGCAAAGTTTTTCTGATTTACGTTCCAACTCATCATAAACCGATTGCCCTGAAAGTAACTTTATCATCTCAATGCCAGCCGTCATAGCTAGCGGGTTTCCCGATAATGTTCCCGCCTGATAAATAGGGCCTACTGGAGCAATATTATCCATCAATTGCCTTGATCCCCCATAAGCACCCACGGGAAGTCCCCCTCCGATGACTTTCCCCAAGCAAGTCAAATCAGGTTTGACTCCACAAATGGACTGTACACCCCCTAGAGCAACGCGAAATCCAGTGATAACTTCATCAAAAATAAGAACCGCCCCCACTTGATTTGTCACCTCGCGCAACGTTTCAAGAAACCCGTTTTGGGGTGGAACAACTCCCATATTTCCGCCAACGGGCTCAACAATTACACAAGCGATGTTATCACCCTCGGCAGCGAAAAGATCCTTAACCTTGCTGGAGTCATTGAATGGAAGCGTTAGCGTATTTTTTGCCAAAGCATCAACAATTCCTGGACACTCAGGAATACCTAAGGAGGCCAACCCTGACCCAGCTTTGACTAGCATACTGTCAACATGCCCATGATAACAGCCTTCAAACTTAACAACCTTATCGCGCCCGGTCACACCTCTTGCCAAGCGGATAGCGCTCATCACAGCTTCGGTACCTGAGTTGACCATGCGAACAACTTCTAAAGAAGGAACAAGTGTAACTACTTGTTCGGCTAACTCTATTTCCAGTTCGGTAGATGCTCCATAGCTTGTTCCCAACTCAACTTGGCGTTTCAAAGCTTCAACAATTTGTGGGTGAGCATGACCGAATATAAGGGGTCCCCAAGAAGCTACATAATCAATGTATTCATTACCATCCGCATCCCATATCTTGGACCCATTGCCTTTTTTAACAAACAAGGGATTGCATCCCACAGACTTAAACGCACGGACGGGACTGTTTACCCCACCCGGCATAACCTCACAAGCTTTGTAAAATAATTTTTCAGATTGAGTTATGTTCATTGACTCACTATCCAATTAAGGTTGACAATTTATCTTTCAGTTGAGCGGGAATTCTTTTAGAGTCGGTCACTACTGAGTTTTCCGTAGCGGAACCACAGTCACAACTTCGCTTATCCTTAAAATTAGAAGCAAGTTTCTTGAGAACTTTTTGCGCGGTTTCAACATTCTTGTGCATAATGTCTAACACAGCTTCCACTGTAACGGGTTCTTCTTCTTCCTTCCAACAGTCATAATCAGTAACTAACGCCAAGGTAGCGTAGCAAATACTCGCTTCGCGAGCCAACTTAGCTTCTGTCGCATTTGTCATACCAATCACGTCCACATCCCACTGGCGATAAACATTGGATTCTGCCCTAGTTGAAAATTGCGGCCCCTCAATACAAACGTAGGTACCTCCATCGTGAACTATCGCGTTCACCTTATGTGCAGCCGAGCTCAAAACCTCTGCGGTAGCTAAACACACCGGGTCTGCTAAGGCAACATGCCCCACCATGCCTGTGGTAAAAAAAGTGCTAATCCTGCGAGTGGTTCTATCAATAAACTGATGTGGAATAGAAAAATGTCCTGGCTGTAATTTTTCTTTCATACTGCCGACCGCACTTATAGAAATAATTTGCTCCACTCCTAGCTTTTTCATGGCAAAGATATTAGCCCGAAAATTAATCTCTGAAGGTGGAATGAAGTGCCCTATACCATGGCGTGGAAGGAATGCCATTCGTGTCCCATTTAATTCTCCGATAACCACGTCCTCAGAAGGAGGTCCAAATGGCGTATCAAGGGAAACTTTTTCAATGACGTTTAATTCGTCCATCGAATACAAACCGCTACCACCAATCACCCCAAGCAACTTCTCAACCATAAACACACCCTCCAATCAAAAAAGTAGAGATGCCTATAAACTGATACTACAAATCAAATAGAAATAAATTACACAAAAATTTTATATGCTTAAATTTTTCTGGGAAGTAAACACCGTTAGGTAGTTTAGAAAATCAAGGACTTGCATTGATTAGGTATGTACAGATTTAAATTGAATTAAATCTATTTAAATAAAACTCCTGAAATCCTCTGTCTTAATTTACAGTTTACCGATTTAGCGTAGATCCTCTTTCTTCCTATCAATTTCATTAATGAGGAACCTTAACTCACTGACATATTCACCCGCTTTTTGAACCACACTTTCCTCTTTTTTCAAGTTTCGTATTTTCACATCTACATCTTCAGACATAATATTAAGTTTGCTAAGCTTTTTTTCGACGTCGTCAAGAGTAACAATTCTGCGATTGAGGGTGTCAATCTTTGATTCTGCATCACCAGTAATAGCTGTAAGATTCTCTATGTTTAGGCTTATCTTATCTAGGTTCCTTCCCTCTTTTTCTATCTGCTCCTTATCTAAATTCACGCGACGAATAACGGCCTCAAGTTCCCCAAGAGCCTGCTGGGTTTCTCGAACTTTACCTTCACCTGTAGAAACTTGTTGTATACGGCTTTCAATTTTATTTACCAGAGCTGACAATTCTTCAGCTTTTTTTTCTACACCTAAAATCAGATCTTCTTTTTCGCCAAGGATTTCATGCCTAGTACGTATATCATTGAGCAAGGCATTCATCTCCTGCATTTTTATCTCGGTTTCTTTTAATTTATCATTTTCTTTTTTCACAGATTCAATCTTGTCTTCGAAGCCATCAAAACTAGTTGCCAACTCATCTCGCAAAACAGAAATTCCATTAATTTCTGCTCCTGCTTCCTTGATATCTGTAAACTTAGACTGCAACTCAATTTCCATGATGCTAAGCTTGGAAGTTAGGTTGCTCATACGCTTTTCCTGGTCGTCGAGGGCTCTCTTTTCTTTCGTCAAATCAAGTATTTTTTCCTCTACCACGTTGGCCGTTCCCTTAAGATCATCAAGTCGCTGGTCAACTTTTTCTAAAAAGTCTACTTTTTTTGAAGCTTCAGTGATTTTCACGTTCGCTTCTTCGATAAAAAAGTCAAGTCCATCTAACTTTTTCTCCATTTTTTCGACAACAGCTTTTCTCTGAACCTGAGTTTCAATTTTCACATCAAGACTGATAACCAGAGAAGTTAGGTCATTAATCTTTTTTTCTACCTGATCCACCAGTTGTCGTTTCCGAACTACCTCCTCCATTTCATCTGCTGTGGATTCTCTAAGTGTCTGAATTTTTTTAACCGTGCCTTCAAGGTATTCTACTTTTTTTATTTCTTCGTCGAGTCCTTGAACTCTTTGTTCAGCCTCCTCTGCAATAATATTAAACCGGCTCATCTTCTCATTAGCGACATCAATAGCCTTCATCTCTTCCTTAAGAAGTTTCATCTTGTTACTAAGATTATTGACGACAAATGCGTTCAATTTATTAACTTTCTCTTCCGTATTTTCAACAACCACGCTGTCATCGCGGATCTTATTAATTTTAGTTTCAACATCAATAGACAATGAGTCTAGGTCATTCAACCTACCGCTGATACTTCTGATCATCTCGTTTTTGACAGAAATATTTTTGGACTCAATTTTCAGACTACTTATGTTGTTCGTCATTTGTATTAGCGTTTCACGAGCCTCTTCAATAACATGCCCTTGACCAAGAACTTTTTCGTAATCACCTTGAAGTTTAACCAAGGTAGTTTTCATTTCTTCCGTATCTCGAGTATAGCTTTCAACTATGGACTTTTCTTGGACGATTGATGCATAACGGTGATCCAGTTCTCGACACGCACCCTTCATTTCCTTAACACGCTCGTTTCCAACCTTCATCATTTCCCGGAAACCGGTAATTTCGGCCACATGGGGTTCAATGCTTTCCAGCATGTGCTCTAAGCGATTTATGCTGCGGTCGGTACTCTTGATTAACTTAGTTTCCTCTCCCAGTTTTTTAATCTTAGAATCCATATCCCAAACAAGAATATTGAGACGCCCTGCATCTTCATTGGCCTTTTCAACAAGGCCTCTTTGCTGTTGTAGACTTTTTATTTTCTGGTCTATGTGATCACTAAGAAGATGAAGCTCTTCCAAGTCTCTCTTTAGGGTGGAATGATTAGATTCTATATCTTTAGCAACTCGCTGAAAATCTCGAACACGAACGTCAAAAATTTTAATTTCTTCAATTTGCTGGCTGACAAATTCGATTTTTTGAAGTGAGTCAGGCACTTGCGTGCTAACTCTATCGAAGAATTGCTTTCGTTCATCTAATTCTGGAATCTTCTTTTCAAAATATTCGACGAGAAGTTGAAGGTTTTTTCTTTCATGCGAGGCAACTGAAAGCAGTTCCTTAATCTGGGTAATATCCTGATTCTTTGCCTCGGTACCTTGCTTTGGTTTATTCGTCTCGGACTTCTCAGTCATAACTCAATCCTCAAAAATAAGTATTGATTTGTCAGTTAATACCTACAAAAATTAAATTGCCAAAATTATTAATAATTATAGCATAGAGTTGATCTCATTTAAATTCAATTACCTAGCCGCTTAAGAACCAGTTCGGCTATTTGAACCGCATTGTAGGCTGCTCCTTTAAGGAGATTGTCAGAAACAACCCAAAAATTAATTGCATTGTCTACAGTAAGGTCTGCACGAACTCGACCTACAAAAACCTCCCCTTTCCCACAGGCATCAACTGCTAGTGGGTATTCATTTTCCCCAGGGTTATCTACCAAAGAAATCCCGGGTGATTTTGATAAAAGGCCTTTAACCTCATCTACTTCCATAGGCAACTCGGTCTCTACTCTTACTGACTCTGAGTGAGAGTAAAAAACCGGTACGCGAACAGCGGTAGGTGAAATCTCGATCGTGCTATCACTTAAAATTTTATGGGTCTCATTTACCATTTTCATTTCTTCTTTTGTGTAACCATTTTCCATAAAGACATCTATATGTGGCAAACAGTTAAAAGCTATCTGGTGAGGATAAACATGATTCTCCACCGACTTCCCATCAAGAATGTTTCTACTTTGTTGCTTTAATTCTTCTATGGCCTTTTGACCTGACCCGGAAACTGATTGATAGGTGGAAACAAAAACCTTACGAATGCGGTACTGATCATGAATCGGCTTCAGTGCAACAACCATCTGGATAGTTGAACAGTTAGGGTTTGCGATAATTCCACACTTTTCACCCAAGGCAGATGGGTTCACCTCCGGAATGATTAGAGGAACATCTTTTTCCATTCTCCATGCGCTGCTATTATCAATTACGAAGCAACCCGACTCAACAGCGATGGGGGCATATTTTTTACTAATGGAACTCCCAGCAGAAAAAAGGGCGATATCTACTCCCATGAAAGAGTCTTCCCTTAGTTCTTTCACTTCAACCACCCCTCCCCTAAACGGCAATCTCTGCCCAACTGATCGAGCAGAAGCAAATGCGCTTAGGCGATCCACAGGGAAGTTTCTTTCCTCAAGGGTTACCAACATTCGCCTACCTACGGCACCGGTGGCACCGACCACGGCGATATTATATTTATATTTTTTATCAACCATTTAGAATGATTATACTAGAAATAAGATTAGCTATATCTCAAGTTCCGCTACAACCTCATCACCCATTTGCTGGGTAGTTACTTCAGTCATTTCCTCTGACATGATATCACGAGTGCGAATTCCCCGGTCCAAAACGGATTCAACCGCCAACTCAATTTTAGCATTGACTTCTTCACGACCGAACGAATATTTGAACATCATACCAACAGACAAAATAGTTGCCAGAGGATTGGCTAACCCCTTCCCTGCTATATCAGGAGCGCTTCCATGGATCGGTTCGTACATTGCTGTTTTTCCTCCAACGCTAGCGGAAGGCAGCATCCCGATAGAACCTGTTAGCATGGACGCTTCATCGCTTAAGATATCTCCAAACATGTTAGTTGTCACAATCACGTCAAACTGTTTCGGCGCTCGAACCAGCTGCATAGCACAGTTATCAACATACATATGCTCTAAAACAATATCACTATATTCCTCGTGAACCTCGGTAACCACATCACGCCACAGCCCCGTAACCTCAAGAACATTTGCCTTGTCGACAGACACGACTCTTTTACCTCTCTTACGCGCCACATCGAAGGCAACACGGGCAATCCGCTTGATCTCTTCTTCAGTATAGACCAAAGTATTAAACCCTCTGCGGGTCCCATCGTCTAAAGATTCCACACCGCGAGGTTCTCCAAAGTAAATACCACCGGTAAGCTCCCGTATCACCATAATATCCAGATTATCAATCAACTCTCGTTTTAAGGAAGATGCATCAACCAATGCAGGAAAAACCTTTGCTGGGCGAAGGTTAGCGTAAAGATTTAAATTGGAGCGTAGCCCAAGAAGAGCTCGCTCAGGGCGTAAAGAAAAATCTATTTTCTCCCATTTTGGCCCACCTACCGCTCCCAGCAAAACTGCGTCAGCTTCTTGTGCCGCGTTTAAGGTACCTGCAGGCAAAGGATGACCCTCAATTTCATAGGCAGCCCCTCCCACAGGAACTTCATTTAAGGCTAATTCAAGTCCAAGACTTTTTTCCAATGACCCTAAGACCTTAACAGCCTCTTTGATCACCTCAGGTCCTATTCCATCACCGGGAAGTAATGCGATTGTATACTTTTGATTCATTTTAAAATTCTTTCAGATTATTAATAAATGACACCTTGCGGTATCCACAATGAAACTATTAATACTAAACAAGCTAAAAATTACAGCCTAACTAATGAAAATCATTCACGCAAGAAGAAATGAAAAATGAGGCCTAAGCTTTAACCTTATTATTAAACGCGGAAGGAAATAAGGTTGAAAAAAAATATTTTTACCTTATTATTATTTACCTTAAATCCTTTCAGAGGTGGAAAATTCCTTATTCTCCACCAAATTCAAGCTCAAACAAAGTTGTTTTATATCAGGTAGAAATTGAAACAAACGCCGAGTAACAAAAAAATATTCTTTAAAGCTATCTTTCAATTAACAACCGAATCACTTTTCACAACCTTTATCTCATAAAGAATTCGATTATGCTCAATGGAAAACGTATCACCGTAGTCATGCCGGCATATAATGCAGAAAAAACACTAAGAAAAACTCATAGCGAAGTTCCCCACGATATCGTCGACAACATCATTCTCACCGATGACGCTAGCCAGGACCGTACAGCCGAAATTGCCCGACAACTAAACATTAAAACCTTTGTGCATATGGAAAACAAAGGCTATGGAGGGAATCAAAAAACCTGCTATCAAGAAGCACTTCGAGTAGGGTCAGACATTGTCATCATGTTGCACCCAGATTACCAATACACACCTAAACTCATTACATCTATGGCCTCTATGATAGCCTATGACATTTTTGACGCGGTAATCGGATCGCGAATCTTAGGAAACAAAGCTCTACAAGGGGGAATGCCGCTTTATAAATACACTGCGAACCGGTTTCTAACTGCGGTTGAAAATTTTATTATTCAGCAAAAATTATCTGAGTATCATACCGGTTATCGGGCTTTCAGCGCCAAAGTACTAGAAAACCTACCCCTGCTAGAAAATTCTAATGATTTTGTTTTTGACAATGAAATGCTTTTGCAAACAATGTATTTTGGGTTTAGCGTCGGGGAAGTTTCTTGTCCCGCAAAATATTTTGAGGAAGCATCATCAATTAGCTTCAGAAGAAGCGTGATCTATGGGATTGGGGTATTACATACTGCTATGAAGTATTTTTTGTCTAAAAATAAGTACAGACACTATCCAATCTTTAATCCCGATGGAAAGAAAATTTGACGACAATAAAAGCATTTTGACAAAATAAAATAAACATGGGGTTCATAATTCTACTTTTCGCCTTCACCTCTTTTCTCCCTGTGATTTAGGATATTCAACGTTAACCAAACACAACCCTTGTGGTTGCGCTGTGGGACCAGCCTTCTGACGATCCCTTGACTCAAGAATCAACTTCACATGCGATGCATGAATCTGCCTTCGCCCAACTTGGATTAATGTCCCCACAATATTTCTCACCATATGCTTAAGAAATCCCCCACCCTCAAAAATCAGAAAAACGAATTCACCTTTTTTAATAAGTTCAATTTTGAATATTTCTCGAACAGGATTCTTGGCTCCACAATTCGACGCACGAAATGATGTAAAGTCATGTTTACCAACTAAATAATTCTTTGCCCGCCTCATCGCAGCGACATCAAGGGGAAATGGAACAAAAAGGCACCTCCTGTACAAAAGCGCTGATGGGTAACTGCGATTAAGTACTGTATAGCGGTAGGTCTTTTTTCCAGCAGAGCGACGCGCATCAAACCACATGGGCACAGCCGAAACTTCTTTAATGACTATATCGTGAGGGAGAAGACTATTAAAGGCTCTCATAAACTCGCCTTCAGTCATTTTAGAAGCCGTAGTAAAATGAGCAACCATACCTTCCGCATGAACCCCCGCGTCGGTTCGACCCGAGCTATGCAACGTCGCCTTTTGCTTCACTGTCTTTTGTATACATTTTTCTAAAACTTCTTGAACAGAGAGCCCGTTAGGCTGGAATTGCCATCCATGGTAGGCGCTACCTTCATACTCTATAAGCAGTTTGATCTTTCGTTCCACTCATAGCCCCTTGTCTAAAGGATTATATTTTTAAGTTTAAGGTCAGTAATTAAACAACTAGTTTAAAAGCACTTTTGAAAAAGAATGAGTTCCTATTACAAGCAAGTCTTCTTGAGCTCTAGTGATACCAACATAAATCATATTGCGGCTCTCGATACTTTTACTTGGATAGGATTCCTCGGAAGGGTTAATCAAGGCTACTGCATCAAACTCTAGCCCCTTAATTTGGTGAATATTCGAAATTATAACTCCTGGTTCAAAGCTGAATTGATCACGATGCCCAATTCGAACCTCACAAGAAATCATTCTCTCTAACTCGTCCTTCAACTCCATCGCCTGTTTTGGATACCTGCATATAAGGGCAATTAGCTTATACGGATCTTTTTTCATAAGACCGTTTACCCAACCTGCCAGTGTTTCTAAAAAATCATTCTGATCAACCGCTCTATGCCAGTTCACAGGACTACCGGGCCGACCAAAAGAAACAGAATCTTTACTACCCTCTACTTTACGAGCTAAGTTCATAATAGGTACTGTACATCGAAACGAAACCTCAAGCTGAATCAGTGTGTCTTTTTTAACTTCCAAATTATCCAATATATTTTCCCATCCAATAAATTTTCGAGAAAATAAAATTTTCTGCGACACGTCACCAACAATAGTTAAGTCCCGCTTATCTCCAACTGAGTCCATCATAATTGAAAACTCAACAGGACCAAAATCTTGAGCCTCGTCAACAACTAAATGGTCAAACTCATCAACCCCACCGTGTTTATTTGGCAACCCCCCGTGCTTAAGCTGGATTAGCCTCAAAATAAGAGACATGTCATAGTAATCCAAATGATTTTCCCCTCTATTTTTGTCTACCATCCGACTTAAATAGGATAAATGCTCTCCCAACTTGGCGTCTGCAGGTAAAAAAGAACCTAGTAATTTTTCATCCGACAACAATTTATAGAGGTCACCAATATAATCCTCCTGACCGGTTAAGATATTTTGAACATAGTCTAGCGCAACTTTTTTCTCCTTAATGGGTAAATATGATTCGCTCACATCGTGTTTAAAGTCTTTCAATCTTGGTTGGATAGCTTTGCTATGGCTTTCTTTCCATAATTTAAATAACTTTTCATTTGTTAAAAACTCTCTCGAGATAGCGGTATCGACATTTCTTACTTGCTGGTTAACAAACTGCGATAAAGCTCCAAGAATACCATTCGAAAATTTTATTTTTTCTACAAACTCAGGCAGTTCTCTATATTTAAAAAAAGCCTTTCCTCCTGTGGCATGCCGAATAACAGATAAAGCCCAGCTATTAAAAGTAATCGCATCAACGCCATTGATGCCCATTGATGGAAGAGTGGAAGACACATATATCTGAAGAGATTTATTCATTACAATCACACGCGTATTTTCTGCTCTCGCATGGGAGTTTCCCTTATGAAGCAACCAACCCAGTCGGTGCAAAGCAACTGTTGTTTTCCCCGACCCTGCCGACCCCTGAATAATGACTGGTCTCTTAGGGTCTGTAGTGATCATTTCAAATTGTTCATTAGTAATTAATGAAAGAATATTTGGTAACCGCTTCTCGTTTGACTCAAGTCCTCGAGAACGGTGAGCAGCAATCTCCTGCTCAGTCTTAAGTTTTATCCAACCACTCTCTATCCGCCTAAATACTCCATCAGGTGTGCTTATCTGTATCAAAACTCCTTTATCTGTTTTATAAGTTCTTCTAGTTTTAATCCGACCACAGCGCTCACGTTCATTAATCGTCTCGAAAAACTCCTCACCCTGTTTATAATTGAAAAATAAACCGGAGATCGGACCATTCCGCCAATCAACAATTCCGGCTTCAATATTACTTTTTTTCCCAATCTTAAATGAAACTTCTTCACCGTCTTCCTCTGTCGTAACAACACGACCAAAGTATGGCTCTTCAATCAACTCTTCGATAACGCTGTCCGACTCTTTACGTATATCCGAAACTTTATGAGCAACCGCTTCATCAGAAACCAAAGGTTGACGTTCTTCAAACTTCCATTCATTAACAACTTGGCTCGTTAATTCACGTGCAGCAAGATTGGAAAAAATTTTTTTTGACCGAACGTCCGGTAATTGCTCTGAGAGAGATTCGATAGTCTCGTAGTAGAGCCGTTCTTCTTCGTCTATAAGTTGCTGATCTTCTTCTGCAAGCGACATGAAATTTAATACCTACTAAAAAATATTCTCCATTGAACAACTAACCTGAACCTCGTAATTTAAATTAGATCATTGGCGCTAGTCAACAAAAAACAGAAAGAGATTCTGTCTTTTATAAATATAATCTTTATATAGTTTGATTTTTATATAGAATATAGATAAATGCTTAATTAAATTTCTTTCACCTATAATATCGAGGGCTTTAACAAAATGAAGACCTATGAGGACCTTGCTGGAGATGGAGGGTCTAATATCATTGAACAAGTTGAGGCTTTAGGAGAGAAGCTGCGAGCCCGACTAGATCGAATCAAATATAAAGTAGCGCTTATGAGCGGTAAAGGCGGCGTGGGGAAAAGTTCCCTCACCGCAAATGTAGCCGCTTGTCTTGTAGACAAAGGTCACTCGGTAGGAATTCTTGATGCTGATTTAAACGGACCAAGTATCTGTCATTTGCTCGGAGTGAAAAATAGTCACAACCTTACAATTGATGACCGAGGAGTCCAACCTGGAACCGGAAGCCACGGCATCAAGTTAATGTCCATGGATATGCTATTATCAAATCCAGACTCTCCAGTTATGTGGACAGAAGAAGCAGATGCCACAGCTGTCTGGGTGAGCACAATGGAATCTACTGCTCTCCGCGAATTGATAGCTGATACCGACTGGGGAGATCTAGACTTCCTGCTAATTGACATGCCACCAGGCTCTGATCGAATTGACAATATTAGAAGCCTCATCCCAGAATTAGCTGGGGTAGTTGAAATAACCATCCCCTCATTACTTTCTCAGCATATAGTCTCAAAATCTATTGCCAAAAATAATAAAATGAAAGTCCCTATTATTGGACTGATCGAAAATATGGCTGGATATACATGCCCGCACTGTGAAAAAGAGGGTCCATTGTTTGAGGGGGAGAATGTAGAAATTTTAGCAAAACAAAAAAACACTCCCTATTTAGGAAAAATTCCTTTTGACACAAGAATAGGACGCAAAACTGACTCAGGGTCGTTATACTATATGGATAACAAGAGTTCTGTCACCGGCAAAGCCATAAATTCAGTAGTCGAAAAAATTCTAAAATCAATTAAATAGCTTAAAGTATTTTGTCCAGTGGTGGGCAAAGTTTAGTGAATGTAGTATTTTTTTAAACCAAACACTCATTAGGAGGAGTGATGAAATTTCTTTGTATTCCCTGTGACGAAAAAATGGAAACACAAGTAGACGGTATAATGCCTGAGGAAAAAAAGAATCTCGCAATGAAATTTAAATGTAAAAAATGCGGTCATTCGATCGCCATGTTAACTAATAAATTTGAGACTGAGTTTGTTAGCAAACTTGGGGTTCAAATGGGAGGAACAGCAGCCGAAGCAACAGCTGCCCCCATGGGAGTTATGGCAGGTGCACTAGCTGAAGGAAAAGAAGAATTGAAAAAAGGAGCTCCTACCGAGGAAGATATTGAGTGGACCGAAGAAGCTAAACAACGCATTCAAAAAGTGCCTTTCTTTGTACGGAGTATGGCAAAGAAAACTGTGCTCAATTTCGCCAAAGAAAAAGGGATTACTGTAATCGACGCTAAATTAATGGATGAAGTTCGAGAAAAAGTGGGGATGTGATTTAAGCAATCAACTTCAGTAAGTTTTTTTTAAGGAAACTAAGGATTCTTAGATCAAAATAGTGAGGGCTGGTTTGAAAACTTATTTACCTCAAGGGGGATAAACTATAGAGTATTTAATTTTAGTTTAATCCCTCTTTCTGAAGGTACTCTGGAAGAGTCCATTCAACCGTATCTATATCACCATTGTAATGACCCAAAGCTCCGCAAAATGGGCAGTGCTCAATCCCAAAATCGTAATCAAGGGTTACAGCATTTTCGTGACCGCAAAACTCTCCTTTTTGAGAGAACTTAACTAGCGAGTTATCCATGGCGCGCTCCTCCTTACCCGAAATAATGCTTCATATCCGCTCAATTAGCAAGCCACAAATCAGGTCTGTGTTTTGCATTTATTGACATTCTACACATTGACATAGTTTCCGCATTAATTCGTGCGAATAAAGACCCGTATCATGTCCATCTGTCCAAGAAAACTGTATTGCGTAAAGCCCGACAGAATGTAATTTAGTAGGACGAATATTGTCAGGTATTGAATTTGGATCAAGCCTCTTTTCACCTGTCCACTCGTCAATGCAATTCGCGCAAGGGCAGCTCTCACGAAGATACCTGACACTATAAATTGACTCGTGTCCATCAGTCCATGTTATCCCTAGCTTAGTCGAATCAATCTGCTTTATACTTTTTGGCGCAGAGGTATTATTTTTGGAAGATTTTTCTTCAGGCATTGACTCAACCCTCCCAAGCAAGTTCAAACGATGACGCAGGCTTGTCCTTATTAGCATGAATAATACTCAATTGTGCTGCAACCTGCCCCGCCAATTCCTTATAGGCTTTTGTCGCTGGGGAGGTAGGGTCTGACATTATAACAGGAACACCTTTGTCCCCACCGTCCACAACCCCACCCATCAATGGTATTTCAGTCAGGAAAGGAATTTTAAATTTTTCAGCCAATGCATTTCCACCACCAGATTTAAAAATATGATGCTTTTTATCACAACCATCACAGATAAAATGGCTCATGTTTTCAACAATTCCTAACAGAGGGACTTTCACGGTTTCAAACATTCTCACTCCCTTTGCTGCGTCAATCAAACTAACTTCCTGTGGTGTCGTTACAACCACAGCTCCAGAAATCGGAGCGCGCTGAGTAAGTGTAAGCTGAACATCTCCTGTTCCAGGAGGAAGGTCAATCACCAGATAATCAAGTTCGCCCCACTCAACATTTTGTAAAAATTGCTGGATGATTCCTCCCAACATCGGCCCTCTTAACATAAGAGGCACACCCTCTTTCTGGAGAAACGCCGCAGAGACCACTTTGAGTCCATATTGTTCGTGAGGATAAAACTTGTTATCATCACCGCCTTTAGGGGGTGTGATAGGAATTCCCAGCATCTGAGGAATACTTGGGCCATAAATATCCGCATCCATCAGTCCTACCTTTGCTCCGCTCATCTGTAAAGCCATCGCTAAGTTAACGCTGACCGTAGACTTACCAACCCCTCCTTTACCGCTAGCTACTGCGATAATATTTTTCACGTCTGTGAGAATTGGTTGACTATGCTCTGCCGCTCGAACCACTGCTGTCATTTCCACGTCAACACTCTTCACCCCTTTTATTGCACCAACCTTTGTTTCGCATTCGGTTTTTAGCTGTTCTTTAACAGGACATGCTGGGGTAGTCAGTTCGACCTGAAATTTAACCTTACCATCCCCAACATTCATATTTTTGACAAACCCGAGGCTTACAATATCCTTGTGTAAATCTGGATCCATTACTGTTTTTAGTTCAGCGATAACACTGACCTGCAAATCTTGATCTGACATATAAATGAAACTCCTTTATTAACTTGGCTATTAAACTTCGAGCAAAGCACCTAGAATAACAGTATTAAGTACTATCCACATAATAGAATTGAAAAACCTATTTGCAAGGTAATAGGTGTTTGTACGATGTACCTACCCTAAAAAAAGTTTTAAATTATACATCTATCACTGATTCGCAGAATTCCTAGCAGTCACTATTACGTTACTTATTGATTTTTCTTGCCTTAAAAATCAACATATTGTATAAGTCAAATAAATTAGTACTAGATATAGTAATTACTCGTAAAACGAGAACTAGACTAATAAATTAAAAATTTTGTTATAACCATTATTTAAAGTAAGTAAGGAACTTAGGGCTTTAAGGAATTTCTCCGGTAAACCGCACCACTTCTGGAAAAACACTTAAACTTTCACACAACGCTTTCAACGAACATGATGATGCACCATGAATAATGAAAAAGAATCTGATCTGCAGTTAGAGCTTGAGAACCGTTTTTTAACCTACGCTCTTTCAACCATTGTTTCTCGTTCACTCCCAGATGTAAGAGATGGCCTCAAGCCAATCCACAGGCGTATTCTTTTCGCGATGGAAAGCATAGGACTCAATGCCGCAGCAAAACCTGTAAAGTCAGCGAAAATAATCGGTGAAGTTCTTGGTAAATACCACCCCCATGGTGACGCATCGACTTATGAATCTATGGTACGGATGGCACAAGACTTTTCTATGCGCTATCCCCTGGTGGATGGTAAAGGAAACTTCGGATCGATCGACGGTGATGCTCCTGCTGCTTACCGCTACACCGAAGGCAAGTTGACACCGATCACATCGTACATCCTTAACGACCTCAAAAAAAATACAGTAGAATTTCGAGCTAACTACGACAACACTTTGAAGGAACCTGTCGTACTTCCTTCTCGTGTACCTAATTTGCTTATCAATGGATCTTCTGGAATAGCAGTGGGTATGGCTTGTTCATTCCCCAGCCATAATCTAAGTGAAGTCATGGCAGCCTTAAATACCATGATTAAAAATCCGGATGCTACTGTCACCCAATTAATGAAACACATCAAGGGACCTGATTTTTCAGGTGGCGGAATCATTCTTAATTCTAAAGCGGAAATTAGAAGTGCCTATGAACAGGGCTTAGGTGCGGTAAAAATACGCGGTGAATGGAAAATCGAACAGCTACCCCGCGGCAAACAACAAGTAATCATATATTCTATACCCTACGGTGTAAATAAAGCCCGTTTGATTGAAAAGATAGCTGAAATCATAATTGCTAAAAAACTCCCGCCGCTTATAGATGTCCGAGATGAAAGTGACGAAAAAATGCGTGTTGTACTTGAGTTTAAAACAGGTACCAATACTGAAAAAATCATGACCTATCTCCTTCGTCACACTGAGCTAGAAAACAATTTCCAACTAAACTTTAATTGCCTCAAACCAACCGGCGAGCCTGCACGTTTGTCTCTAAAAGAAATATGCCGAAATTTTCTTGATTTTCGAAAGGTAGTGGTGACTCGTCGACTAGAATACGAGCTTGCCATTTTAATCAAACGTCTACATATCTTAGATGGTTTTGTGGAAATCTTTAGCCAACTGGATAAGGCTCTTAAAATAATACGGAGTTCTAAGTCAAAGCAAGAAGCGCACGACAAATTAAAAAAAGGGTTTAAATTAGATGACGAACAAGTATCGGCAGTCTTAGAAATCCCTCTATATCGACTAGTCGCAATGGAGGTGGAAAAAATACTTGCGGAGCAGAAGGAAAAGTCAAAAGAAAAAAAACAGATTCAAACAATTTTAAGTTCTGATAAAAAAATATGGAACATTGTACAAAAAGAATTACATGAAATTGATGAAAAGTTCGGAGATAAAAGACGTACCAAAATAAAAACCATCGAACTTGTGGAGTATAACGCAGAGGACTTCATTGAATATGAAGATGCGTACCTTGTTTTAAGTAAAAATGGGTGGTTACGTAAATTTAAAACTGTTGTAGAGCCTAGCTCTCTAAAATACAAAGAAAATGACTCTCCCCTCGAAGCCGTAAAGGCAAATACCCGTGAATTCGTTGCTTTTTTTACCTCACGAGGAATGGTATACGTCTTCAAATTATACAACTTACCTTATACTCGGGCTGGCTTTGGTGAGCCTGTCCAGAATTTATTCAAATTTACTGATGGAGAAAAAGTAATATCAATGCTCTCTCTTGATCCTGCAGAACTTGCTGCTGGCCAAACTCCTTCAAGTGGAGATTCTTCTAATAAGTCCAGCCGACAGACTCGACTAAGCTTTGCGAGTGAGAATAAAGGTGGTTTAGAGGGCATGATAA
>JAPYPK010000112.1 GCA_029937655.1 Nitrospinaceae bacterium | reverse complement strand
AAGATAGCGGATAGAAGAGCAGTAAATGGAACCGTAGCGAGCCAGGACATTACAATTTCTTTGATGATTCCAAGGTTCAGTGTTGGTAGGCCACGAGCCAGTCCAACTCCGATGACTGAACCGACCAGGGTATGAGTGGTAGAAACCGGCAACCCCATTTTAGAGCAGACCAGTACTACTGTAGCACCGGAAAAAGTAGCACAAAAACCACGCGAAGGAGTGATCTCGGTAATTTTGCTTCCTATTGTTTCCATAACCCGTCTCCCCCAAACCAAAAGTCCGAACACAATAAATCCACCACCCAAAACGAGAATCCAGGTTGGCATGGCAACTTTCATTGCTACGGTCCCACTACTTAGAATCGAAACGACTGCGGCAAGAGGACCTACGGCGTTTGCGACATCGTTGGATCCATGAGCAAAGGCGATATAAAATGCGGTTGTGATCTGAAGGTACTTAAAAATATTTTCTGTTGCTTCTAACTGTTTGTGGATTTCTTTTTTTGGAACATCTGGAATTTTTTTTGCGAGTGGCTTAGAGATTAAAAAACCTACCATTCCAAAAAGGATGGCATATGTCATTGCCTCGGGGTAAGAAAAGTCGAGATGTAGGTTTTTAAGGCCTTTGTAAAACATGGCATTGGCAAGAATCACACAAACTAAGAATACCATGAACGGTAAAATTCGCTTGGCGTATCGAAGTGGGTTGCGTCTTCTGAAAACTTGGTTAGTCAGAAACCGGAAAAGAAGAAAAGCAACTAACCCCCCCATTACGGGAGAGACAACCCAGCTCATCACAACACTCCAGACCTTACCCCAATTGATGGCATCAACTCCTCCGGCCATAACACCAAACCCAACTACCGCCCCTACGATTGAGTGAGTTGTTGAAACAGGCCATCCAAGGTAGCTGGCAATATTAAGCCATAAAGCAGCTGAAACTAATGCCGCAATCATTCCGTAAACAAGATGAAGCGGAGCATCCGAGAAAATTTCGGGGTCAAGCATTCCCTTTCGAATCGTATCAGATACGTGACCGCCAACAAAATAGGCACCAGCAAATTCAGCTACTGCAGCAACATAAATAGCCTGCTTGAAGGTGAGTGATCCCGACCCAACACTCGTACCCATTGCATTAGCAACATCGTTCGCGCCAATGTTGCATGCCATGTAGATACAGGCAGTTATAGCAAAAACCATCAAGAAAGTGCTTAAATCCAAAACGACCTCTGTGTTGATTTATCTGTTATTAGAATATTTAGAGTATTTAATTAACGGGAAAGAAAAATATGAAGAGTTTTACCAATTTTTTCAGACTGGTCAGCTACGGCGCCAAGTTTTTTAATCAACTCGTTTAGCAAAAACAAGTCAGCAGCGCCGAGATCATTTAAAGAGAATAGTTTTTGCGCTAACAAGAATTGTTTTTTGTCGGCTTCGTATTCACCCACTCCTAAATGTAAGGCCATCTTCTCTACTTTTTCTGCTTCGGCCCCGCCAAAAGAGGCTTCCAATAGATCTTCCAATTCGCGTATCACGTTGCATGCATCATTCGCTAAGGCAACAGTATGGTTAACCAGGTCCTTCAAAAGTTTCGAAAGATCTTCCGGGACATCGATATTTTTTATCCGCATAAGAACAGCCAAATCTTCTACAGCATCGGCGATGTCATCTTGGTCAGATAAAAGACGCATGAAATCTCTTTTGTCTACGGGCAGAAAAATACTTTGCGGTAAATGTTGCCGAATATCGCTTTTGATTTGGTCTGCTTTGTGTTCAAGTTCTGATATGTCTTTCGCAATCTCTTCAACTTTTCCGTAGTTTTTAGACTGATAAGCCTCGAATAAAGGAGTGATTAAGTTGACGCATTCGTTAACCTGGTCAATATGACTCACCAAAGGCTTGAATGGAGACTTTGAAAACATTGATAGTATGGTTCGCATATACTTTTAACCTCTCTGGAAAACGTAAAATTTTGATTTAACCATAATACGTTTTATTAAACCTTTTTTATAGGAAAATTACAGTTTTGCCTTTGGCAAAAAACGTAAAAACTAATCTTTAAAAACTAAACTGTAAATCAAGTTGGTGTTGCCCGGGAACATCTAATTTTCCGCCATTCACATCTCCCCGTTCATTTGTGGTGTTAAAAAAGGTGTAACCCAGTTGCATGCCTTTTCTAATTGCATACTTTGCCCCGAGCTCAATACCCTTGGCATTGGTTCCACCCTGATGAAAGGAAGAATCGGTTAAAGCATAAAAGACCGCATCTTGTTGAACAACTCGATAAAGGGTCTTGATTTGCCATTGTCCAGCCTTCTTAACCCTCTTGTCACCAAACTTGAATCCCAGTTGCCAGGCAGTGTCTAGATCTTGAGCTATCGTGTTATTTCCTGCAGGAGCATCGGCAGAAGTGTTAACGGCATATTCATAGAAAAGGTTGCCATGTTTGCTACCTATAGGGGAAGACCAATCAGCCATAAAGTCCAAAGTCTGCATGTTTGTTGTGTTGACATCGGTTCCCGTAACCTGGCTGTTCCTCTGTCCATCACCGCTGCCGAGTTGCTTAGTAATAGCGCTTCCCTGATCGGTTAGGTGATGATAGTCGTACCATGCCACAGCAAATTTAAATTTTCCGGCTTTAGTTTTCTGGTGAAGTTGTGCCTGCCATGCCAAAAGAATAACATCGTCAGAATCAATATTGTTTTTACGATCCGTTTCCTCGACTATGTATTGACCCGCAACAAATTGTAAGGTGGTGTCGCCTAATTTTTGTTGATAGATTTGGGAGAGTCCTTCAGGATTCACATCATTATCCCAGACTACTTCTGATTTCATGAATGGGTTTTTAACTTTTCCTCCCTGTACGATCAATCCATTCATGAGCTCCCAGGAGCCGTAGGCCAGATTAAGTGAAATAGCTTCATTCCCGAAGGTTCCATCCAGAGTCGTATTCCCCGATGTAGATGCAGTATCACCACCAGTGGAAAGTCTAAAAACGAAGTCCAGGTCTTCATAGACATGCGCCCTGGCTCCAAACCGAAAGCGAATTCTTGCCCGGTCTGTATCCAGATGACCGTCAGCATCATTAGCGGTAGAGTTATCACTGGCTCGATCCACTATTTCGTAACGCAGTCTCATGTCACCAAACCAACTAATTCTTTGGAGCGTTTCAAGTAGTTTGTCATGAGACTTAACTTTCTCAATCAAAGCTTCTCGCTGGAGTTCTTGCTTTGTCATTGCACTTGTCGCTCCTGCCAAGGCAAGCACACACACTCCTAAAATAAAACCAGTTATTGACTTTTTATCTACCCAAATTTGATTCATTGTGTTTGTTCTTATCTTGACGCGCGTTTTTATTTTCTTAAAAAAGTCACACCATATTTTATAAAAATAACATGAGTAGTAAAGTGGAAATTTAAAAAAGGAGTAAAACTCCAATTGGGGCAGCGAAACTTAAGGCGAATAAAATAAAATTTAGAATTTGCAGATAAGTAAACTTTTCTAAGATTGGTGCTGTTACCATCTCCACCCCCACCCGTCGCACCGCATGCTCGATATCGGACGATGTGATGTCGGATTCTTTTTTCGATAATTCTTCGACCACGTTATCTAGAAAAAAGAATTTGATTACCTTAAGGATGGTCCCAAACAGGATACGTGAGAGAAAAGCAGTGACTCCTTGTTTGAGTCGCAATTGTTTAAGAAAATTTTCCCCAATCCTATCGAAAGTATCTTCCAGTTGGTCGCGAGGAATGTTTTTGTTAAATCGGGGGATTTTCTCTACCACCCCGTGTGTCAATAGATCGAGTAGGTCATGAAGGCCAACTAGTGCCTCAGTGATTTTTTTGCTAGAGGTTTGAATTACACAGGCAATCAACCCGAAGATAGTGCCAAACCCGGTATACCAGCCGAAAGATAAAACCAGAACTGTCGACACAATCCAAGTACTCCATCCCAGTTCTTCCATAACGAAATGATCCATTATGAAAAGTCCGGTTAGTCCTAGGGTGAATCCAATTAATCCGAATAGGAGGAGTTTTTTGAAAGTTCCGACTAGAAGATCAGCGAAAAAGCTACTCCAATATTTTATAATTTTTTCTTTTTTCATCGAATAAACTTATTTAAAATTCATGTGTTGATGGATTTTCAAGTTGTGAAAAAGATATGTGACGGGTTTAGGAGTCTACCTTGATTTGAAGGATCAGGTCACCCCGTTTTTTATCTTTAGAGTGCCCCTTACCTTTGATTCTTAATTTTCCACCAGGGGGAAATTTTTCAGGAATGCGAATCATCAACTGCTCAGGAGTTCCGTCTATTTCGTATGAAATTTTTTTATTAACTCCTGCGCGTGCTTCTTTGGGAGGTATGGTCATAGCTAAATTGTAATCAAGAGAGTTTTGGCTGTTTGTTCCTTTGTTGAAAACTCCTTTCATGGACTCAAGAATGTCGGGCGTTTTAATATTTGCTTGGTCTTTAATGTTATCTGCTGATTTAGCATCACGCATTTTTTTTAGTGCGAAAAGGGATGTGCCAACCATATGTGCTATTCGAAGACCTTGGCCTACTCGTCCAATAGGACCTGGGATCATCCCAAGAACCCGAACGATTCCTCCTAGAGCACCGCCCATCAGTGTGGTTTGAAAAAACGAGTTGCCTGATCGAAAGCCTGACTTTGAAAACTC
>JAPYPK010000111.1 GCA_029937655.1 Nitrospinaceae bacterium | reverse complement strand
TTTTTATGCAAGTAGCATCAAAATAAAGTGAGGCGAGTCATCTCCCCAACGCTAGAGTAGGCTGTCATACTTTTTATCTATTTCAAACAACTTGAATGCGATTATCTGGATATGGGATTTTCTGACTCCACTAAAGACAAAGTAACCGAAAAACAGCTTGTGAAGGACCTGCAGGCTGGAGAAATGGGGTCTTTTGAGCAACTAGCCAATCTTTACCATGAAAAAATTTACTCTCTGAGCTTTAATCTGACTCGTAATGCAATGGATGCACAAGATGTTACCCAGGAAGTACTACTAATTCTTTTTAGAAAGGGGCATACCTTTCAAGGGAAGTCGGCTTTTTCGAGCTGGGTGTACCGAATCACTCTCAATGCTTCGTATATGAAACTTCGTTCTAGAAAGAGAGAACCTAACGTTTCAATCGACGATTTACTCCCTTCGTTCAATAAGGCTGGCTTCCAGCAGGAAAAAATCCAAGATTGGTCTGAAAGTACCGAGTCTCTTCTTGTCAATAATGAAATACGCAAAGTTATTCAAAAAGCAGTTGATCTATTGCCAGACAAAGAAAAAGTCGTTTTTATACTTCGAGATGTAGAAGGTCTATCCACAGAAAAAGTGGGCAACATTTTAGAACTAACGATCCCGGCAGTAAAATCTAGATTACACAGAGCACGGTTGTTTTTAAGAAAAAAATTAGCGGCTTATTTTGGGGAATTTAAAACTCGTAAGGAGAGCAAATGATTTGCTGTAAAGAATGCATAGAGTTATTGCACGATTATCTTGATGGAGAACTTAGCCCGGAAATCGAGGCCTCTCTTGAAGAGCATTTTGCAGACTGTCCACCGTGCATTGCTTTCGTCAACACCTATAAATCTACCACGCGCCTATGTAAAGACACCTTAAAAAGTAACGATATCCCAGACACCGTCAAGAGTAGGTTGAAAGAGTTTGTGGACAAAAATAAGAACACTTGATGTGGTGTAAACCCATCAACACCATATACTAACCACTTATCAACTCTTATTTAAACGGTCGTTGACAAGTTAATCAGTTTAATTATATGCTCATGGTGTATTCGTTCTAAGCTAAGTAGCAAGAGATTGTCCCATATTAGCATGAATCATTTTTCACAAGGTTCCCATCATGGTTGAAATGAAGGTCGAGGGACTGACGCTGGATCCTCTGACAAATATGCCGATTATAATTCTTAAGGATCTTTTAAGCGATAAAGCATTGCCCATTTGGGTTGGCTATTTTGAGGCAAATGCAATCGCGTTGGAAATCGAGAAAATAAACACTCCACGTCCCATGACACACGATCTTCTCAGAAGTATGATCACCTCTCTCCATGCGAAAGTTAAACATGTCTTGATAAATGACCTCAAAGAAAATACATTTTTTGCCGTAATTTCTGTCATCCAAAATGGAAGCGATATGACTATCGATTCCCGACCCAGCGATGCAATCGCTTTGGCCTTAAGAACCAAGTCTCCAATTTTTGTTGAAGACAAAGTCATTGAAGCCGCAAAAAAGCTAGACTTGCCTGATCCAAACAAAATACAGGATGATGAAAAACAACAATGGAAAGACTGGATTACAAGCATCAAACCGCAGGACTTTGGAAAACTTTAAGTACTCCCTCCTAAATTTTGGTTTTCCTCTCCCAAAGATATCGCGTTATAATTAATAAAAAATATAATATTCTTTCGCTTTTAATAATAAAATTAGTGACGGAAGCAAACCTTGTCAATTTGAGCGCATAGAATTTAACAAGACAATGAGTAACGAACGGGTAAAAAAGATAGGCGTATTTTGTAAACCAAAGGCGCCTTCTGCAATTGACATATTAGGTAGACTCATCCCTTGGTTACGCAAACAGAACTGTCATGTTTTTTTGGATACAGGTACCGCAGCTATCATCAACGAAACTTCCTCTTATGAAAAACGGGAAATTTCTCAGCAAGCGGATCTTCTAATAGTACTTGGAGGTGATGGCACGCTTCTAGGCGCAGCTCGAGCCGCTCACCCCTATAACGTACCTATCCTGGCGGTAAACCTTGGGAGTTTAGGGTTTCTAGCAGAAATTTCAATAGAAGAACTTTACCCCGTTCTCGAAAATATTCTAGCTGGCAAGTTTGAAATTGAGAATCGTATGTTACTCAACGCATGTGTCTGGCGAGATGGGAAAAAAGTAGAAGACCACAATGTTCTTAACGATATAGTAATTAACAAAAGTGTTGTAGCTCGCGTCATCGACTTACAAGTTCTGGTTAATGGTCAATATATGACATCCTATAGAGCTGATGGTCTTATCATTGCCACTCCGACCGGTTCTACTGCCTATTCATTATCTGCTGGCGGACCCATCATTCACCCAAGCATGCACACTCTGGTGCTAAGTCCCATTTGTCCACTTATGTTGACGAATCGTTCGATACTAATACCAGACCAATCCCAAATACAAGTTAAACTCGCGGCGGAGTATGACGATGTAAGAATAACCTTGGACGGGCAGGATGGCTATGACATGAAAGTGGAAGATATTCTTGAAATTAAGAAAACCAAAACTACTCTTCAACTAATCCGAGGACCAAACAAAAACTATTACCAGATACTCCGAGATAAATTGCATTGGGGCACCCAAAGCGACGAAGGGATTTAATAAAGTCAAACCATCTTCGTCACACAAAAAACTCATCAATTAACCTGATGAACTGAAATCAAGAGAGCGCTTCCATGAATCAAAGCATAGTTGCTTGCCAGAAGACTGTTGATATTAATTCTCCCGTAATACTTTGGAACACTGAAGTCGGTTTGGCTTGCCCAAACCGGAGGGGACGCTCGGCTTGCAATCAACACAATCTAATCTTAAACAACCAACCCTCAGTATCCCTGTCAGAATATTCTATTTCAAACCTAGACAAAGCATATGATGAATTAAAAAGCAGTGTCTACCAGCTCATTATTCATTATGACGCTTGTTACTCTTCACACCATTGCCACCAAATCATGACAGAAAGCACGTTCAAGGGGAGTCATTTTTATTTAGACCTTGACGGTACTCTCTATCAGACATGTGACCTGTATTGGAAAACCAACACTGCCCCCGCCGACGATCGAAATGGGAACGAGCGAGCGATTCACGTTGAGATATCAAACCTATCCTGGGAAGCTTTAAAGTCAGAATCGAACTCGCATAAAGTGTCATCAGACAAGTATCGACAAAAAAAAGACCGCTGGGAACTTTTCCTCTCTGACAAATGGAAAAAACAACTTCGAACTCCAAATTTTCGCGCTTACGCCGCTAGAGGATACGGAAAACGCGGCTACTTTAGTCGGCGAATCAACGGCAAAATTGTTCGTATGTGGGATTTTACAGATGAACAATATAGAGCACTTATCAGCCTTTGCTTCGGCCTTAATAAACTTTTGCCTAAAATTCGTCTACAGGTTCCATACGACAAAAAAAAGAACCGTACGCCTCTTGATAGAATTTCTAATTATTCAACCTTTGAGGGAATTCTTGGCCATGCCCACGTTCAACGAGGAGAGGTCGATGGTGTCTCCTGTAAATATGACCCCGGTTCAGCATTCAACTGGCCTCGTCTACGTCAAGCCCTTAATCGTAAAAAATCCTACTCCTGATTTTTTTGACTAGCGCTCTTATCCTTGAATATATAAATGAAGTTGACCCAACGGCTCATACTAGGGTAACTTTGGAAGTGTGATCTATCCGACAAAGTAATCGCATTATCTATTTTTGATGTATTTAGCTTTGTGTTAATTACACGCCTGCTCTGAATAAAGTTCATTCGGGCGCATAAAAAAGTAACGGAAGTAACTAAAAAAACTTTGCCAAACTCAAACGCTGTTGGAATACTTGAAAAAATCAAGATTAAAGGTATTACAACCAGCAAAAAAAGGTCGCTTATGAATAAGGTCAAGAATTCTATTTTCAGGGAAGAACTTCCCGGAGAAAAAAAAAGTATTATTAATCTATTAATGACCGGGCATATCGTAACTATATCTTGCCTAGGTTATATGGCATTCTTTCTTTTTATTCAGTTAGGGCAGGTCACCCGAATCGTCGACACCATTGACCCAAATCATATGACCACAGAACAAGTTGATCTACTAAAAGAGAGGGTTTCTCGAAGCGTAGGACAATGGCAAAATGAAATGATAGGGCTCGCTATCATTGGTTCCATTGTTTCTATTATCGGCGGTATTTACACAATCAATATGGTCATTCGCCCACTAAGCAAACTTGTCATATTTGCAAACAAGGAAGGGCGGACAGAACCTCTACCTGAATTTAAATCAAATACCGAAATCAAGCAACTTGCCACAGCCATTACTGCGCTCATCAATAAACTCAATGACCCCCCCCAGAACTCAAATGACGGCTAGAATTTAAGGGCATTTTCCCAGTGGATATATTTCATAATAAACAAACTTAGAACTCTGTGAAAAAATTAGAAACCCCCTTTAATTGCTGTTCGAACTCGAGATCTTTGGTAGGAATTCCCATTTCTTCAAGCATTTTTAAATAGTAAAAATAGTTCATTTTCCCCTTCAAACGCTGTATAGCTTGAATGACTGTCTTATCTTTATCAGTGGCGGGGACCAGATCCATGCAGTATTCTGCAAGCGAAATAGCCAAACAAATATCTGCCGTTTTTTTACCACAAGATA
>JAPYPK010000110.1 GCA_029937655.1 Nitrospinaceae bacterium | reverse complement strand
CTTTCTAAATACAGATCCAAAGACAAAACCCCTGAGTACCAGAAAGAAATCTTCTCTGAGTTATTTTCTAAATTTCCTCAGTTCAAAGCGCATGTGGCCGCCTATGTTGAAAGAAACTATTGTGGCGTGGTGATCAACGATGAGGATCACAGCAACCCGGATACATTGATTGACCTGATAAGTTTCGATGAACTACGAATGCTAAATAAGTGGATCGCCGATCGGAACAAACCAAAGATCCTGCGGCGCAAATAGACCTCGGATAAACAGTTATTTAACCGCCACCCCAATATCTAGAATTTTGGCACTTTGAAGAATACCCATAACCTTAATGACATTGCCATATGGCAAGTTCTTATCTGCTCTTATAACTGCCGAGCTAGTTTTACTTAATGAAATTTTCGAAAGCGCTGACTCAAATTCTTCAAGAGTTACCTTTTCCCCATTCAGAAATATCTGTTTATCCACAGTCAACTCGACCTTAACAGGTTCCTTAATCTTGCTTGGCACCGATGACTTTGAGGAAGGTAAAGAAATATCCATCTGTCGTTTAAAGTCAACAAATACTGTCGATACCATAAAAAATATAAGCAAGAGAAACACCACATCGACAAGTGGCGTCAAGTCAAACGAAAAATTTTCATCATTTTCACTTCGAAAACGCATTGAATCTACTCATTAAGGAAAGTTATACATTGCTTCTTTCTTCTCTCTTTGCCTTCTTAGGTTTACTTGCCTTTTCCCACGATCGCTCATTCTTCTTTTTCTCACGCATGGCCTTGAAGGAAAGTTCTTCAATAAGCTGAAAAGAAATTTCTTCCATTTCAAAAACATAGCGATCAATTTTCGCCCGAAAATAATGATATAAAACCAAAGCTGGAATACCCACTATCATGCCCGCTGCCGTAGTAATCAAAGCCTCTGAAATACCACTGGCAACCAATCCCGGATTTCCTGTCCCGCTTTGTGAAATGACATCAAAAGCCTTAATCATTCCAAACACAGTGCCTAATAGGCCCATCATAGGAGTGATATTTGCTATAGCACCTAAAGCGCGTAAATTGGAATTCAGCAGGGAGGCTTCATGCTGTCCTGCACCTTCAATCGCCCGCTCTATTTCATCTACCTTCTCCCCAAACCTTAATAAACCAGTTTTGAGAATACGCGCTAACGAAGTGTCATGAGAAGCGCATAACTGCAACCCCAGTTGGACATCATCCCAGTTCCAATGCGAACGGAACTGATCAAGAAACGCAGCGTTAATAATATTCTTGCGTCGTAAACTATAGGCTCTTTCTAGTCCAATTCCGACCATAAGAATCGAACAAAAAATTATGGGATACATCATCAATCCTCCCTTTTCTACAAAAGACAGAATTTTTAAGCTTGAACTAGAGTTGACTATTTCAGCAGCATACAAAACTGAAGAAAAACCAAACACCACTATAATCACCACAAAGGCTATAAATTTTATTTTTGGAGTCAAATCCCTACCTAGTTTAATTTTTAAGCTATAGTGAACCCGCATTGTCAACTCAGTAAATCTAACAACCAACCTGTGCTTATAGCATAATTAAAGTCTGAATATAAGACACGGACAAAAAACATTCACTTCAAAAGACTTTGGTGTATATTGTCGTAACAAGTTGCTAATCTGGTTATTCTATATATAAAATGATCGTTAAAAATTTTTCGACAATTAACATACGCCCACCTATTGCCATAAGTATTATCGCTGGTCTTTTAACAATTTGTTCCTGCTCGCTCTTCACCAATGAAATCGTACCCGATTCACCTAAAGAAATACTTAAAGAGGGAACCAAAGCAATTAAACTAGGTCAAAACCTCCGAGCAAGAACCCTGTTCACACAACTCATTGAAGATTTTCCTGACAGCAAGGAACGATCGAAAGCGCTACTGCTTCTAGCTAGATCTCATTATAGTATTGAGGAGTATGAGGAAGCAAAGTTTCATTTTCAAAAATTTATTAGCTTACATCCCAAGCATAAAAATATCGACCGGGCCTACTTTTATAAAGCCATGTCGGACTATCAACGTATAGATATTTCCTCAAGAGATCAGACTTCAACAAAAGATGCGCGTGACGGATTCCAACAATTAATTGATCGGTTTCCCAATAGCCAGTACCTGAGACAGGCTAAACAAAAAAGAAATGAGTGCGATTTTAATTCAGCAAAAAATGTTTTCGAGGTCGGAAAATTCTATTACCGTACAGGGGCCTACATTTCAGCTATTGCCAGGTTCAAAAGTCTTCTGGTTGACCATTCAAAGCAAAAATTTTTTGATGAGGCCGCGTTCCTTATTGCAGAATCGTATTTCCATGAACAAAATTTCAAGGAAGCATCTTTACTTTACAAGAAGTTTTCCAGAGAATATCCTAGAAGTCGATTCATGCTTAAAGCAAAAAAGAGGCTTACAGCTTTACGTTAATTAAGATCACGATGCTGATGACCATTAAAACAAAGTGCCAAAATCAAATGGGAAAAACTTAAACACAGGTTCATGCCCAGACGCTTTAACTCGCTATATGAGTGAAATCAGTAAAATCAAACCGCTCTGACTCGCGAGGAAGAATACGAAATGGGTCATAAGATAGCGGAAGGTGACACGGCGGCGCTCCAAAAGCTAGTTCAATAAACTTGAAATATGTTGTGTCAATAGCTAATAATTACCGTTGACGTGGAAACTCCCTATAGAGTTTAATTGAAGAAGGAAACATCGGCACCATTCAAACTGCCATGAGATTTGACCCTTCATTGTGAAGTAAAGCTTATCAAGCTACCCTGTTTAGTGGATCAAACAGGGTGTAGTTCACTCTCTTGCCTCGTATGCGGGAGTAGTCAAACTACCTTTCAAACAAGCTTTAAAAATGCACCAAGTGCTAGGAATTTCTAAAATTCTAGTCCAGAATCTTGGCTAAGAACCAACACAACGCAATATAACTCGACGCCAAAACTATCTATGTATGAATACGAAGAGGTTATGAGTCGCTATCGAAAAAAACTTTTCTTAGACACCCCACTCAAAAGTGGAGAAGACACCACCTACCTTGACTTACTGGAAAAACAAGATGCCATAACCCGTGATGAGCAAGTAATAAAATAAAAATTTAACTCTAAAGTTAGCTCGTTGTTGATGAACCTACCTGAACGCAAAAAAAAAATTTAAAGATGCGTTTGGGTTTGGATGAAGAAGCAAGAAAATTAAAATAAATAGAGCGGAAAATTGGTGTGTCCCGCGAACGAATTCGCCAAATTAAAAAAAAACCAAAGACGAATTAAAAAGAAAATCAAACTCTAGGACTTCTTTTGAACCTTTGAGTTAAAAACTTAAACGAATGCTAAGTACCTTATTTTAAATGCTAATAAATATTTCTACATGGGTTTTTGCCTACGCTCTTGGTTCTATTCCATTTGGAGTTTTACTTGCCCGCACTCAAAACATTGATCTACGTGAGCACGGCAGTAAAAATATAGGAGCAACCAACGTCACTAGAATACTAGGAAAAAAAGCAGGGGCTTTAACTCTGTTGGGAGACACGCTTAAGGGATTACTAGGTGTAGCTATCGCCTCATGGGTCTCAAACGATCCTTTTACGATTGCCGGAGCAGGAATCATGGTTTTCCTTGGTCACCTATTTTCAGCTTTCTTGAATTTTAAAGGCGGAAGGGGTGTTGCTACAGGACTAGGTGTTCATTTGTATATAATGCCGATAGAAACGTTGGGGGCTGTGACAGTATTTATTTTCACCTTGTGGGTTTCAAAGTATGTTTCTCTCAGCTCTATTATTGCAGCGATAGCTTTATCAATATTTGGTGTATTTATCGAATCTCCGTTCTCGTACAAATACATGTCTTTAGGGATTGCCGTCCTAATAGTGTGTAAACACTACGAAAATATTCTCCGCATTGCCGCAGGAACAGAACCACGTTTCCTTAAAAAATAGAATTTGACAAACCTTTTAAGGAAAATATAATAAGATATCCTGTAAACTCTTAATTAATCAGATATTCGCGGGAGTAACTCAGTGGTAGAGTGCAACCTTGCCAAGGTTGAAGTCGAGGGTTCGAACCCCTTCTCCCGCTCCACTTTTCCTCACTTTTGTTTTAAATTCATATTTTAGGCACCGTCGCCAAGTGGTAAGGCAGAGGTCTGCAAAACCTTTATCGGCGGTTCGAGTCCGCCCGGTGCCTCCATTTCCCTCAATTTATTACTGTTTAGACTACTGGTTATTCCTTACTAACAAGATCGATAGATGAATTCACTATTTGCCGAATTTGCAAAATTCATGTGGGGACCATGGCTTCTGATTCTCCTGTTAGGAACAGGGGTGTGGCTATCCATCTGTTTGAGGGGGATTCAAATCAGAAACCTGATTTACGCGGTCCGATTAACTTTCTCCAAAGAATGGGATGGCGAAGGGGACATTTCACACTTTGGATCGCTAATGACCGCCTTAGCAGCTACTGTTGGAATGGGAAATATTGCTGGCGTGAGCACTGCGGTAGCATTGGGAGGACCCGGAGCAATTTTTTGGATGTGGATAACCGGGTTGGTAGGAATGGCTACCAAATACTCTGAAGGTTTTTTAGCTGTTAAATATCGATATGTTAATGAGTATGGTGAAATATCTGGTGGTCCCATGTATTACCTTGAGCATGGTTTAGGACAAAAATGGCTTGGCACTTGCTTTGCTATTTTTGG
>JAPYPK010000109.1 GCA_029937655.1 Nitrospinaceae bacterium | reverse complement strand
AACAAAGCGTTGTACCAAAGCGGAAAATAAAACGAAAAGGCGAGGGCAGGTATTATTCCAAAGTGGCGGTATAGACCTATTACGGGTAAAACTAAAAATGCCGCCTGACAAATCAAGATAATCGTTGCGGCCCAATCTGCAGAAAGAAAGTAAAATGGGATAGCCCAAAAAAGGCCAAATGGTTGAACGTGGCTTAAAAACAAAGATTGCCACTGGCCTGAAGCAATCATTGAAAAATTATTTAGAAACAAGCCTAGATCAAAAAACGTGGTGTTTAAATTGTGGTACTTCAGCGAAGACATTATCGCGAGCGTTATGAATAGGCAGAAGTATAAAACCCAGCATCTGTTTTTTACAATTTGTATCATAAATGTGGTTTTATCTTGATAGAGAAGATCTTTGCTTCTGAAGAGATGGTTTGACAAGTAAAACACTTTCTTTAATCAAAGGTATTTACTGTACCTAGAGATATTGTGTCGCAGATGACCAATATTTAGCCCAGTAGTTTATATATTCCCATACTTGGAATTTTTGATCATAGCGTATCCTTTGGCTAGTTCTTGTATCCCAGAGTCCAGGGAATGAATCGGTGAAAATCCAGTGCCTTCAATTTTTTTATTGGAAACAACATAATTTCGCTGATCCGGATCTTTGCCTATAGCAGCTTCTTGAAAGATAAAACTTGGTACATATTGTTGAATTTTTTCACAAAGTTCTTTTTTTGATAGATTCGCGTCGGAAAGTCCGACGTTATAAATTTGTCCTGCCATCTTTTCGTAATTGTCAATCGCATGCAAGAACGCTCGAGTTACGTCGCGTATATGGATAAAATTTCTTTTAAAGTGGCTTTCGAACAAAACAACAAATCGGTCATGGACGGCGCGGTAGGTAAAATCGTTCACCAGAAGATCAATTCGCATCCGAGGAGACATGCCGAATACGGTGGCCAGGCGAAAACTTATTGAATTGCGGCGTTTCATCAGAGCCCTTTCCACTGCCACTTTTTCTTTGGCATAACTGGAAATTGGACGCAACTCAGACTTTTCGGTACAGTGGCTGTTTTCGTCACCGGTTCCATAGGCACTGTTTGTAGTAGGCATTAAAATGGGCTGATCATTTTCCACAATATCAAACAAGGCTAGCATAGAGTCATGGTTGACTGTTTTGGCTTCGATTGGACTGGAGTCGCAAAGTGGGGCTCCAACGAGAGCTGCTAAGGGAATTATAATTTCTGCATCTTTAAGTAATGGTGCAATTTTATCCTTTGTTCGAACATCCCCACGTACAGCATTAAAGTTTGGCTCATGACAGACATGTGCAAGACTATTTTGGCCATACATGAAATTATCGAGAACCGTTACTTTGTGACCCGCTTTCAAAAGCTCTGGCACCATTATTGAGCCTAGGTAACCTGCACCTCCTGTCACCAGAATGTTATTGCCCATGGGTGCTTCCTCCGCTATAGAAAATATTAAACATGTTGGGATAAGACATTTGCCGCAAGGTTATAATCATGTGGTATGCCTATATCGACGAATGAGTCATTACTGGCAAACCCTGCAATACGTTTTTTTTGAATCAATAACTGAGGTAAAAGTTCTTCCTCTAACGAACATTTGTTAGGGCTCCTTTTGAGGTGTTTTCTAAAAAGATCGTTTTCTATCATATACACACCACCGTTAGCTATGCTGGTTTTAGATGAATCAGTTGGCGAATCGATCGAGTATACCAACCCCTGTTTGTCTAATAAAACACCGCTATATCTTTTGTTGTTTTTGATTTCGACCAAAGATAACGTCATGTCAGCTCTACAGTTTTTGTGGTATTTGAAAAGATTATTGAGGTTTACAGCAAAGAACGTGTCTCCATTAAGAAGTAAAAATGGCTCTTTTGATCTAAGCTGTTTAATTGCAAGAAGTAGACCTCCCCCAGTCCCCAGTGGCTCGTTTTCGATTGCATAACTCACATCAGCATCTTTATATTTTGTTCCAAACCGCTCGCGGATCACTTCGCACTTATATCCCACCGATAAAATAAAATGTTTAATTCCCTGATGTAGCCAATAATCGAATAGATACCCCAAAAAGGGCTTTCCTTTAATTGGCGCCATCGGTTTTGGTAAGCTTGGAACGGCGGACCTCAAACGTGTCCCTAGGCCGCCTGCAAGAATAATTGCTTCCATTTTTTAATTTAACCTCTCCTCATTAAATTAAAGAAGACTTTTAATTTAACAGGTGGCACGGTCAAGAACATCTTTAAGCTTCTTGATTTGGGGTTTGAGATTCATAGGGTGATTACCAACAAAAAAACCACGGTCGTGGATAATATTGGCATTGACAATGTCCCCCACTGTTTCATAGTCGAAGTAACGGATTACATCATGGCGAAGAAAACAACCCCCCGTGATCATTCGAAATTCAATTTCCGCATCTCTCAATGCATTAATCACTTGTGACCTTTTTATGGAAATTTCAGGATTGAGAACAATAGTGAAGGAAAACCAACTACTTGACCCATTTTCTTTTTGGATTATAAAGCGTTCATCACCGGCAAACAAGTCAACGAAAACACGAGCATTTTGTCTCCTTATGTCTAAAAGGGAGTCAAGTTTTTTAAGCTGCTCGACGCCTAGAGCCCCACTTAATTCCAATGGTCGTGCGTTGTAACCTGGAAGAATAAAGCGGTAGGCTTCGTGAAAATCATCGTCACCTTTCTCATAAGCTGATGTACCTGAAGGAATATCCCTAGTCCATCCATGCGCTCTCAAAGATTTAGTAAGGTGATAGATTTCTTTATCTTTAGTAACAATTATTCCACCTTCCATAGTTGAGATATGATGAGAAAAAAAAGTACTAAATGTAGCAATATCTCCAAAAGTACCGCAGGGTTTGCCATTGAGGATTGCTCCCATAGATTCGCAATTATCTTCGAATAGATATAACCCGTGTTTATCGCAAAATTCGCGTAAAATACTTAAAGCGCAGGGATTGCCAAGAATGCTAACTGCGACGACCATGCGAGTTTTTGATGTCAATGCCTCTTCGAGTCGAGATACATCCATGTTTAAAGTGTCTAGCTCCACATCGAGAAATTTTAATTTTAGGCCGTATTGTTGTAAAGGGTAATAGGTTGTGGCCCAAGCAACAGCAGGTACAATGACTTCATCTCCACGTTTTAGAGGGTTATTCTTTTTGTAAAACAGCGCTGAAAGGCCTACCAGATTTGCCATAGAGCCAGAACTGACCATGGTTGCATTTTGAATACCTATTTTATCTGCAAAAGATGACTCAAATTTCTTTACACTCTCTCCCATAGTAAAGCGACCTTTTTCAAGTATTCGTTGAAAAACTAATGCTTCTTCTTCGCCCCAGGAGTTTGAACTTAACGGATAAAACATTATTTCCCTCAAAGATGTTTGGTAAAACTCTATTAGATATAATTAAAATGGACCTTTGAATTTGTTTTCATAGCTATAAAAATCTTCTTTAGCCAAGTCTGCGGGTTTTAGGTTTAATGTTTTTTCTGCTAGGCGAATAATATCAACGGCATTTGAATAAAACTTATTTTCAAGAGGTCGTGTGGTAGGGCAGGGCGTAGGGCTAAATCCTATCCGTGCAACAGGGGCTTTAAGCTTATTAAAGCAATGTTCCGAAATTCTTGCGGCTACCTCTGCGCTAAATCCACAGTAAAGCCAATCATAATCAGCGACGATACAGTGTTTCGTTTTATTTACTGAATCGTATATCATCTCATAATCGAGGGGAGCTATTGTACGCGGATCGATTATCTCCAAGTTTGTTCCGTGGTACTTTTTTAATACTTCGGCGGCTCTCATAGCTTCGACATTCATCCAGGAAGTTGCCACTACCGTCAAGTTATTTCCTTTCCGTAACAAGCTAGGTTTCCCTAATGGTAACAAAGCTTCCGAATCTATGTTTACTTCATCGATAATATCATATAGCCATCGGTGCTCCAGAAAGACCACGGGGTTATCATCCCGGATGGCAGATGCCAATAGTCCTTTGGCATCTGCAGGTGTTGTTGGCATAACTACTTTCAGCCCAGGTATATGAGCAAAAAAAGAATGCAGACTCTTGCTGTGTTGTGCCGACTGCCCCCAGCCTCGTCCAATGATGGCACGAATGACAAGTGGTATTTTCAATTTGCCACCGGTCATGTAGCGAAAGTTAGAAATCATATTAACGATTTGGTTCATGGCCAACATTAAAAAATCAGCTCGTATGTGGATGTGAATTGGGCGCATTCCATTAATTGCAGAACCAAGTGCAAAGCCAGTCATTGCGTCTTCTGCTAATGGAGTTCCGAAGCATCGCTCAGAACCAAATTTTTCAACCAAGCCTACCGTACTTCCAAAAATCCGTTTATGGTCAGGTACATCCAATCCATAAACAAAAACATTTGAGTCTCGATCCATTTCCTGGACCATGGCTAGGTTGAGCGCTTCTCGGTAACTTAGATTTTTGATCATACTAAGACATTCTGATACAAATCAGTGTCGGGGGGGAAGGGTGCTTGGATAGCAAGTGCTATGCTCTTCTCGATTTTATCTATAGTCGTATTTTCTATTTCTTGGATAAAACTTTCTTTAAGTCCATATTTAATCAACTTTGCTCGTTGTAGGTTGATAGGGTCAATTTTATGCCAATGTTCAAACTCCTCTCGAGAACGGTAGCCAGATTCAAAATCTTCGTTTATTCCAACATGTTCAAGGTA
>JAPYPK010000108.1 GCA_029937655.1 Nitrospinaceae bacterium | reverse complement strand
CGAACGATTTCAACAACAGGGAGATGATTGGGGTGGGGTCCATAAGCGTTAAGCGCTTTACGGTCATCAAATTCTGTTGTCAGTACTATGTCGTAACTTCTTTCTGATTCGGTAAAATTTATCCCGATTTCTGCAGAACGAAGGACGTCAATATTTCCTTCGAGTGTTTTTAATGCATCGACTATTTTTTCGATATTTTCCTTGTTTCTGTCTTTTAGCTTGAACATCACAATATGCTTGATCATAAAGATTCCTTTTAACACTGTGAAATTAATTTAATTAGAACTAAGCCCTTGCTATTAGTACCCTATATAATGCAAGTTTTTATATAATTATATGAAATATTTTACCTTCTAACTATTTTTTTATTTAATTGTTTGTGAGATTTTGGTTTGCGTAGTTTTTAAAGGTGTTTTTTTAGAATTTTATTTCTTTAGTTAAGAGGCGATGCTAGATGTCCTGGATTGTTGGAGCAGGGATGGGGTTTTTGCGAGGTGGACCCATGGGTGCTGTTATTGGCGGTGCCTTGCAACATATTGTTACTAAGAAACTTCAGCGAAAAATTCGTAAATCTCTTCCGGGGCTTGATGATCAAGGGATTTTTGTGACCTGTATTGCAGTTGTGATGACAAAAATATCGATGGTCCGGGGAGCCGTGAAACCACATTCGCGAATCGCTATAAAAGTATTTTTTCAAAAGAATCTTAATTATTCTGCTGGTGAGCTTAGCTTCATTGATAATGTGGTTGATGAAACGCAGAAGTTAAACCCTGATCTTAATCCAATCGTTAAGCAATACTGTAAAGCTTGCAACAACCACTATACGTCACTTTTGCTTGCATTGGCGTACCGAGTTGCTTTGGCTGAAGGTGAACTAACAGAGGTGGTTCAGAAGGAATTAAGTCAGTTATCAAAACTTCTAAGTCTGTCATACGAGCAGCACGATTTAATTCGGGATAAGTGTTCCCTTGCAGCTTTAAAAACACCTTATACTCTCTTGGGTGTTCCTTCCAATGCAACAAGTGAAGAAATAAAAAAGGCATACCGTCAAATGGTCATGGAATACCATCCTGATAAAACGGCCCATCTGGGAGAAGAGCAAGCACAGGAAGCCCATCTTAAGTTTTTAGAAATCATGGAAGCCTATAAAGAACTAGAGAACGGTAGGGATATCTAACCTATAATTTCAATCTGTTGTTGAATCCGTTGGGATTTCTTCAGGAATGACTTTGATTGCAATGATCGATTGAATTTTTCGTCGACTTGTTTCTTTTACTGTTAGCCGTACATCTTCTACGGTGACCTGTTTGCCGGGCTGAGGAATTGTTTCCAAACGGTTCAAAACCAACCCGGCCAGAGTTTCGTAATCCCCGGTAGGCAGGTTGAGCTTGATGGTTTCGTTGATAGCATCTATTTCCATTTCTCCATCGATGATATAACCGCCTCCCGGGTACGGTTGGAATTTTTGTTCTGGTTTATCGTACTCGTCTTCGATTTCTCCTACAATTTCTTCCAGTAAATCCTCTACGGTTGTAAGGCCAATGCACCCCCCATACTCATCTACTACGACTCCCATATGCAGTCCTCTTTTTTGTAGCTCTTTGAGCAGGTCGTCAATTTTTTTATTGGGAGGAATGTAATGAGCCGGTCGAATAAGGTGTGCTATGGGCGAGCTGCCAATTGGCTGATTTAGCAGGTCAAAAGTATTGAGGATTCCTATGATGTTGTGCATTCTCTCGTGAAAGACTGGGAATCGTGAAAACCCTGTGTCTACGGCAAGTTGGTGCGCTTCCTCCAGGGTTGAGTCATCACGAATAGCTGTGAGTTGGACGAGCGGTACCATGCACTGCTCGACAGTGATTTCACCAAAATTGAAAATTTTGTGGATCATGGTTCGTTCGGCGTCATCAAGCGCGATTGTTTGAGAGTCCAAACTAAGAACCTGTAGGATTTGATCTCTGCTGAACGACTTTTTATCCTCCTGCGGTAAGCGAATTAACTTGCTCGTGACAAAATTCGAAATGCCAGTGAAAAAACTTATGATAGGGGACAGTAATGTTAGGCTTAAGTTAAGGGGTCTAATCAGGAATGGCATGACCGTGTCGGCGCGGTTTTGCAAAATCATCTTTGGAACAATTTCTCCTGCAAATAGAATGATGGGTGAAAGTATAATCATGGCCAATAATTCGCCCTGCTGCCCTATATTCGTTACCATGTAAGCTGTGAAAATAGAAGTACTGGAAACAACCGCAAGATTGGTTCCAAGTGAAGTGGTGGCGAATAATCTTTCAGGTGTGTTCAGTAAACTAAGGACAATTTGGGCAGAGTTATTTCCGTCGTCAGCTTTCTGCTTCATTTTAATCCGGTTGATGGCAATCATGCCAATTTCTGATCCAGAGAAAAAAGCTTCCATGAGAATAAAGCTGCTAATTAAAATTAATGTGGTTGAAAGGGCCATTATGTTTCTTCCTTTGCCTTCTCTTGATTCCCATTGCTAACTGAACTTATAACGGTAAGATGTAGATTTAATATGCGAGCACCCTTCATTTTTTCAACACGGAATTTTAAGTTTTCGTAAGTGATTGCCTCCCCTGACCTCGGTATCCTGCCAAAAAGACCAAACACAAGCCCACCAACAGTATCGTATTCCTCTACGGGGATTTGAGTTTGGAAATATTCATTAAACTCATCAACCGGATAGGTAGCTAGAAGACGAAAACTATTCTCATCAATTTGAGCTAGAGGGTTTTCTTCAAGACGCATTTCACTGTCAATTTCACCAACCAGCTCTTCTAAAATATCTTCCAGGGTTACTAATCCGCAGATACTACCGTACTCATCAAGAACAGCGGCTATATGCCGCTTTGTTTTTTTGAATTCCTGCAATAATTCCTTGATTTTTTTTGTCTGTGGAATAGAAATGAAGGGACGTAATACACTTTTGAGGCTAAATTTTTCAGGTGGCAAGGTCTTTAATTTATTTAAATCCTTGGTGAATAAAATTCCAGCGAAATTTTCTCCGTCACTATCTAAAACGGGAACGCGCGCATAAAAATTTTCTATGATACGCGGTAGAATATCTTCAAGCTTGTCGTCGATAGATAATGTGAACATATCTATTTTAGGGGTCATGACTTCTGCTGCCGTTGTTTCTCCGAATTTTATAACGTTATGAATGAGCTCGCTTTCCTCTGAATCAATAACACCTTCGCCTTCACCCACTTGAACCATTGTGCGGAACTCATCATCGGTTATGGCCGTTTTTTTATCTTTACCAAGCCTAAACCCTATAAATGAAATAAATTTCTCAGCGATCGATGTGAGAACTGATTGAATTGGTTGTACCACTAAAGCAAATAACCTAAGAGGGTATGCGGCTGCAACGGCATAAGTTTGAGGGAATTGAAGTGAAAGGGTTTTTGGAATGATTTCTCCAAAGACTAGCAAAAGAAAGGTTCCCACTCCAATCGCGAGGCCTATACCAACGCTCCCAAATTGAGTTATAAAAATAGAGGTCGTGATAACGGACACGCCAATATTTACCAGTTCGTTCCCAATATAAATGGTTATGAGTAATTCTCTTGGTTTTTCAAGGAGGTCATTGGCGATGAGTCCCCAGCGTCCCTTCTTGTCTTTTAACTCTTTTAGTTGGAGTGATGTGAGAGAAAAAAAAGCTGCTTCACAGGCAGAAAAGAAAGCCGAAAAAACAAGAAGTATGGTTAAAAGAAGGGTGTGCGGTAATATAGATTCGTTCAAGGTGTCAGTCGGCTCCTAATGTGACCGGTGAATTTGAATCGTAATTAGCAAGAATTCTTTGGTAGGTAGATTTCAATTTAAAGAACAAGGTTGACTCCAACTATCTTTACTTGAAGTGATTGAACCCCATTGCCGGTTTAAGGAAAATTTTGCTGCCATTTGCCCTCGTCAGGATGATTTTTTTTGGAGAATTGGTGATCTCTCCAATATGCGAAATAAAGGTATTGGCCTTTAAAAACAATCTCTTTAGTTTTTTAACATCTTCGGACTTTATTGTAAACAGCAATTCATAATCTTCTCCACCTTGTAGGGCCCAGTTGATTGGATCATGTCTTTTTTGCGTACAGATATTATTCAACGCTTCAGAAACGGGGAGGCTGTCTTCGTAAAGATTTGCCCCAAGATTATCTTTAGAGCAAAGGTGGCCCAAGTCTTGCGTGAGCCCATCGCTTATATCAATCATCGATGTCACGTTTAATCGAGATTTGGCTAATAGACTTGATTCCTTTATTCGAGGGGTAGGCTCCAAATGTTTTTTTATAAGCAGATTCCTGTACTTAGCCGCGCCAAATTTTTTATTTTTTTCCATTAGAATCTTAAGGCCCATGGCAGAGTCACCTAAATTACCTGTGACAAAAATCTGATCACCCGGTTTTGCTCCCGCCCTATAAAAGACCCTGTTTTTGCTAGCCTCACCCACAATACATACGTTGATGAACAAGTGCTTAGGAGAGGCTGCGGTGTCGCCTCCAGCTAATTCTATCTTATGTGAATCACATATTGTTTGTAGCCCTAAGTATAGCTTGTCAATGAACTTGGTGGATGAGGATGTTGGAAGCCCTAATGAAATAAGTGCCAAATATGGGGTGCCCCCCATTGCCGCTATGTCGCTTATGTTGACGGCCATGGCTTTTCGCCCCAACTGCACTGGGGAAATTGTTTTTAAATCAAAATGGATTGATTCGATGAGCGCATCTGTTGATGTTAGTTGTACGGTATTTGGGCGGGTTGAGAAAACAGCGCAATCATCCCCGATGCCTTTTTTTATCCGTGGTGAGTGGGTGTTAAG